>DMYK01000076.1 GCA_003483675.1 Microcoleaceae cyanobacterium UBA11344 | reverse complement strand
GTATCCCCCCATTCTTGACAAATCAGCCGCGAAGCTTCCAAACCGTCCATTTCCGGCATTTGCACATCCATCAGCACCACATCGTAAGACTGGCGGCGCAAAGCTTCGATCACTTCCAAACCATTTCCTGCCACATCTGCGCGATATCCCATCCGCTGCAAAATCTGCAAAGCCACCTTCTGATTCACCAAATGATCGTCAGCCAAAAGAATCCGCAGCGGTGACTGCTCGGCGAGTACAGGTATACTTTGCAAGAAAGTCCCACGGTTGGGCTGCACTCTAACTTCTGTTGTCGATTCCCGAAAAATATTGATCAAAACATTGTAAAGCTGAGATTGTTTGATCGGCTTATTCAAAAAAGCAGCAAAATCCACATCCCAACCCAGGGTGTCGATTTCTTGCCTACCCATCGAAGTCAGCATGACTAAAGGCAACTGTTCGCAGTCAGGATACTGGCGAATTTGCGCCGCTAAAGTCAACCCGTCCATTTCCGGCATTTGCATATCTAAAACCGCCAAGTCAAACTGTTCTTTGGCAGCGAGCCACTCTAAAGCCAAACGAGCCGAACCAGAAGTTCGAGTCACCATTCCCCAAGACTGAGCTTGGAGAGTCAAAATTTGGCGGTTGGTAGCATTGTCATCCACAATCAGCACTCGCTTGCCCGCTAATTCAGGTTGAGAATTGCTCAAGTTAAGTGGCAAGGAACAATGGCTGGCTGAAACGATCGTCGTGAAATAAAATGTAGAACCCGTAGATTTTAAATTTTGGGCGATCGACTTGCCAGCAAGTGTTGATTTGGGAGAGGAACATTGTTCGGTGATGTCTTGATCTGCTCCCCATTCCCCATCCCAAACAGCAGCTTTAAAATCTTCGGGAGGACACCCGGCCAAGTTGCCCATACTTTCCACCCACATCTTGCCGCCCATCATTTGGACCAAACGCTTGCTAATTGCCAAACCCAATCCCGTACCGCCGTAGTGTCGGCTTGTGGAAGAATCAACCTGGCTGAAAGATTTAAATAGCCGATCCATGCGATCGCTTGGAATACCGATGCCAGTATCTTTAACCGCGAATTGTATTTCGTATATTTGGTTAATTGCTAATTGTTCGCTATTAATTACTGTTGGTTCTGTGGCGATCGCCACAGGCCTTGGCATCTTTTTTGCCGTACAGGATACCACAACTTCTCCAGTTGCTGTAAATTTAACTGCATTGCTGAGCAAGTTGATTAAAATTTGCCTCAAGCGGCTGCTATCGCCGATCGCCGTGGATGGTACTGAACGGTCGATCAAATAACCCAATTCGAGTTGTTTTTGTGCCGCCCTAGTAGCTACCAAATCGAGAGATTCCTCAATGCAAGTGCGGATGTCAAAGGGATGTTCCTCCAAGTCCAATTTGCCCGATTCAATTTTCGAGAAATCTAGAATATCGTTAATCAGAGTTAGCAAGGCATCGCCGCTGCTGCGGATAGTTTCTACAAAATCCCGTTGTTCGGAAGTTAAGCAGGTATCCAGCAGCAAGCCTGTCATACCGATGACCCCATTCATCGGGGTCCGAATTTCGTGGCTCATGGTGGCCAAAAATTCACTTTTGGCTCTGGTAGCCGCCAGTGCTTCGTCGCGGGCTTTTGCCAAATCGACGCCTGTTTGCGATAGTTCGAGTTCACTACCTACCCACTGAGCCATCAGTTTCAGCAACTCTCTATCTACAACTCGGAATGGTTCGCTCAGAGGAGTTGAACTCCAGAAGCACAAGGTGCCGTAAACAGAGCCGGCCACTGTTACGGGAATGCCCATGTAAGCTTCTATATTGAAGGCCTCGTCGAGATTGTTGAAGGAAAAACCCGAATAGCTGATCGACTCAAAGTGAAGCGGTTCTTTGATCGTTGCCGTAGCCACGCAGAAGGTTTTTTCCAAGTCATAGATTTGTCCTTTGACGATCGACCCGTCTGGACACTCAACAGCAATGATTTGATAGTTGTCACCTTCAATAGCCGACAAAATCCCAACCTTTAGCCCAAACTGTCGGCATCCCATTGCCAGCAGTTCTTGGAGGCGCAAATCAAAGGTAGAGAAGCGGCCCTGCGGGTCTGTACGGGGTGCAGAAGTCACCTGATACAATGCTTTAATTGCAGCTTCGCTTTCTCGCAGTTCTTGTTCTGTTTGCTTTCGCAGGCTGATGTCGCGGGAAATGCCGATAATTTCTTGCACTTCGCCGGTTTCCGGGTCGCGGATGGTGCGGCAGGTGGTTTCAAACCAGATGTATTGACCGTTGCATCGGCGGACGCGGTAGCTGACGGTGTATGTAATTGGCAGCGCCATTACTTTTGTGTGTGCTTTGGCGATATCTTCTAAATCATCGGGGTGAAAATAATCCTCGGGGTGGCGGCCGATTAGTTCCGATGGTTCGTATCCCAGCAATGCGTGACTGGCGGGCGAGACGTAAATAAAAACGCCTTCGGGGTTGTGTCTGCTGATCATGTCGGTTGAGTTCTCTGCCATCAACCGATAGCGGTCTTCGCTTTCTTTGCGATCGACTTGAGAATTGCCCAATGCTTCTAGCATATGGTTGATGGCATCGGCCAGGCCGGAGAGTTCATCTGCTCCGGGCATCTGAACGCGCAAGTCTGGGTCGCCGTTGGCTGCGATGTTGCTGACGCTGATACTCAAGTCTTGCAATCTCGCCAATACTAATTTTTCTAGCAATAATAGGGCGATCGCGCTAAATATTAAACCTACTGCCAAGATCGACAAAGTAAACAGCTCCAAGGTAGCTTGACCCTGGCGATAGATGATCCGATCGACCTCTACTCGCAGCAGCAGCCCTAGGTTGCCGTGGATGTCCCGAATCAGCGCATATCCTGCGACTTTGCTTTCACTGAGTGGCTCGACTAAAATTTCGACTGATTTGAGGTGGGAAATCTTGAGTTGGCGATGGTTGGTGAGCGGAGTCGAACCATTTTCCAAATCCTGGCCCGATTTAGGTACTACCTTGGTGCCCCGGCTTGAGTAGCTCGTCGCTCCCACTTTAAAATCTAAACTCGGTAATCGAAAATCCACTGACAGGTGAGTCAGTTCTGACAGCAAACCGATTTCGGTGCGATCGAGATAGCGTCCCAGTATCAGCGTCCCGCGAGAGGGCCCTTGAGTGTTGCTGTTGAGAACTTGCTTTGAGGCAATCAGGAGCGTGGCTTCTGGCAGGGTGAGAACGCCTGTTTTATTACGCCCCGGGCGATCGCCCAGAGTACCAGTCCCAGAATTTAGGAGCGCCTCTGTCAAGTGCTGTTTTAAGTTTTCGGGAATCGGGATTTCGGTTTTGGACTTGAGGTCGAAACCTTTACTGAAGACGGTTTGACCCTTGGAGTCCAGCAGCACCAATAAATTTAGCCTTAAGTAAATAAATGTGGAATCAACAAAATTTGATTTGACAAATTCTGCACTATGTGTATTGACAAAGGAGTAGGTGTCGTCCCACTCAGCGTAATCTCGTGCACTGGTGTCTAAATTCGACAAATCATTATCTAAGGCATCCAAAGCCCGCGCGACATCCTGGCGGACGTACTGCGCCTCAAGATTGTGGAAATCGTGCAGCAAGATGGTTGATGCAGTGGCATAGAGAACCACAATCAAGCAGATCAGCGCTGCACCGACGATTAATAGTGTTTTTTTGCGGAGTTGCATGGTGTCGCTCTCCTCACGGTGCTACTAGGCAACTAGCCTGTGGACGCTTGAGGCGTAAATCGTTAAGCATATCGACAGGGCCTGGGTGTGTTGACGCTTGCTGGGCTG
>DMYK01000585.1:5991-6206 GCA_003483675.1 Microcoleaceae cyanobacterium UBA11344 | reverse complement strand
TTAATCTCGTTTTTCCATTGTAGGTTTTTCCCTATTACCAGAGTCCCAATTTTTCGTTCTATTAGAAGATTGATTATAAACCGACTGGTGTGGTGCAAGTAGTGATCGACTTTTTGATTGCGACAACGAGTGAGGCACCCAAGTCGAGATGATGTTTTGCGACTTCCTTTTAGTTGAGATTGTAGATGGGCTTTACGCTTGTTGTAAAACTGATT
>DMYK01000585.1:5429-5876 GCA_003483675.1 Microcoleaceae cyanobacterium UBA11344 | reverse complement strand
TCCGGCTCATCATAAATTACCTCGATTACATAAGAATCACATTTGGGAACCAGTCTAACTTGACAAATTTGCTCTGGTTTTATTTTGGTTTTAATTAAAATATTAGTCCCGGACAGCTTGATAATTCCTTTCTTCAANNGTATAAACGAGAATATTCCGACCCTTAATTTTATCTTTGTACTTCGGTAACTTCGGGCGACCCGTGAATCTCGCTGACTCAATATTGTAAGCTTTAACAGCTTCAAAAAATGATTTCCAATTCTTGTCCAGTATCATCAAGATTTGTTGACTTACCTTGGCTGGTAACGCCTTATATGCTTGATGAGACTTCATCAAACGGTTCATTTCGTTGTAATTAATATAACCCCATCCATAGACAAAACTCTGACGAATAACGTAGTTAGCGACGTTGTAGAGATTTTTTGATTTAAAGGCTAATCCGTCAAT
>DMYK01000585.1:0-5418 GCA_003483675.1 Microcoleaceae cyanobacterium UBA11344 | reverse complement strand
TCTGCTAGTTGCATTCAGACTCTCCATTTTTTAACAATCGCAATAATTCTCTCAGTTGAGCCTTCTGACTATATGATACTACCATTGCTTACTACTGCTTACAAACTTAATAAAGTTTTATAATACTTAAGACCTTGACATACTCACCGCCCTAAAAACTGCGGTGGTTGCTGAGCGTAGTCGAAGTATGATTCTTGACACTTCCGAAAGGCGAAGCTACCGAAAGTAGTCTGACTCTCCTGAAATGTCCATTTAGAGTCGTGGCGATGCCCCATCCCGACTTTTCTCAATTTTAGCTTAAAGCCGTCCTAGAAGGACGGGGTTTTCGACCCATTTTCTTGATAAAAAAACCTAACCCAGAAGTTATTAGCGCTGGTGTTAAAAAATATTTCAACGTGCAAGGGAGACAAACTCCTTTCCGTCTCACTTAGTACCAAATCGCACTGCTCTCTAGCTCGGCCGATGGGAATTGTACCTCGGTGGTTTCTGTGGCTTGTGTGGAGGTGAAGGTTTGCGATCGCCCTTAATTCCCTTCCATCCATTCGAGAGTTAACATATACATAGTTACCTGCAAGATAGACATCCGGCATCTGATGTGAGCCGATTATACTGCGGAGTGCCTCGCGGTTAGTCTAAAATAAATTCAGAAAAATGTCAAAATATAATTAGATAGGACTTCTGCAATGACAGCCCGACACGGATAAACACAGATACACGGATTAATGTTTTTTAATCGCTCCTACTGACTAATGACTTCGTTATTTATAAAATCTCAAATTGTAAAGTTATGTCCCAAAAAAACGAAACTGCTGTTCTCATCTTATCACTCCTAATTACGATCGGGCTAGCCGGTACAGGTATTTGGTGGCTGACAAACCGTAGCGTCATAAATCCCGGAGGTGTCTCTCCCGAACAGACGTTTTCCAATAAATCCCCGCAGTCTGAACAGTCTATGGAGCAGCGTTTGAGCGCGGGGAAAAAACTGTTAATTCCAGGCGGAGCAACAGCCAAAAAACAAGAAGCTGTACAGGCGATCGCATCTGGCAATTATAACACAGCTATTACCAACCTAGAAACTTCCCTGCAAGCCAATCGCAACGATCCCGAAGCCTTAATTTACCTCAACAACGCCCGGATTGGCAACCAAAAATCCTACATGATTGCTGTAGCTGTTCCTATTGGTAGCGATATCAATGCGGCTCTCGAAATTCTGCGCGGTGTTGCTCAAGCTCAAAATGAACTAAATCAAAGTGGCGGCCTTAGCGGTATTCCCTTAAAAGTGCTAATTGCTAATGACGACAACAACCCAGAGATAGCTTCGCAAATTGCCAATGCTTTAGCAAAAAACTCGGAAGTTTTAGGAGTAATCGGACATTTTGGATCAGACACAACGCTAGCAGCAAGCAAGGTTTATCAACAAAATCAATTAGTAGCAATTTCTCCTACCAGTACGTCTGTCCAACTCTCAGGAGTTGGCAGTAATATATTTCGGACAGTGCCGAGCGATCGGTTTGCGGCTAATGCTCTCTCCCGCTATATGCTGACAAAATTGCAAAAGAAAAAAGCTGTTGTTTTTTTCAATTCTGCCAGCAGTTATAGCAAGTCATTAAAAAATGAGTTTACCACGGCTGTCTACGCAGATGGAGGACAAATAGGATCGGAATTTGACTTGGCCAATCCTAATTTTAATGCTGCTGACAGTGTTAAAGATGCGATCGCCCAAGGAGCCGAAGTCATCATGTTAGCATCCAATTCAGCCACCATAGACCAAGCTTTGCAAGTAGTGCAAGTAAACGCGAAACGGCTGCCCTTATTAGCAGGAGACGGCGCTTATACGGCTAAAATACTGCAAATTGGTGGAGCGGGAGCAACAAATATGGTGCTAGCAATTCCTTGGCACATTCTGGCAGATCCGCAGTCAAACTTTCCCCAAACATCCAAACAACTTTGGAATGCTGAAGTAAGTTGGCGCACAGCTTTAACCTACGATGCGGCGATAGCTTTAATTGCCGGTTTACGGCTTAATCCGACTCGTACCGGGATTCAACAAGCTCTCTCAGCGTCAAATTTTTCGGCAACTGGGGCTTCTGGTGAGATTCGATTTTTACCTTCGGGCGATCGCAATCGAGCCGTTCAGTTAGTAACTGTTAAACCGGGAAATCGCACAAGTTATGGTTATGAATTTGTACCGATATCTGGTTTGTGAGCTATTTGCCTTTTATGAACAGGCAAGATGCCTGTTCCACAATAAAATTCATCTCTTGTGGAACAGGCATCTTGCCTGTTCTTGAGAATGGTGTAATATCAAATAAGATAGAAGAACAAGTTTGGATGGTGAATCCTATGACTTCTCAAGTTTTGTCTCCGGTGATTGTTGACTCTTTGCCAGAACAGCGCGTGGTGCTGGAGGGGGTAAGTTGGCAACAGTATGAATTATTGTTAGCCACTTTGGGCGATGATTTTCCAGCTTTGCGGTTGAGCTATTTGGAAGGAATGTTAGAAATTATGAGCAATTCCCCCCTGCATGAAGAACTCAAAACAACGATTGGGATGCTGATGGAAGCGTATTTTCAGGATACACGTACCCGCTTTCATGCGATCGGTTCGGCGACGTTTCGCAAGGTTGCTAAGCAGCGCGGATTGGAGCCTGATGAGTGCTATTGCTTAGGGCAGAAAAAGGAGTTTCCAGATTTGGCGATCGAGGTAGTGCTGAGTAGTGGCATGGTGGATAAGTTGGAGATTTACCGGGGGCTGGGAGTGACGGAAGTGTGGGTGTGGGAGGCTGGGCGATTTACGATTCGTCATCTGCGGGCGGATGGCTATGAGTGCCTTGCTAGGAGTGAGTTGTTGCCAGAATGTGACATTGAGTTGTTAGCCAATTATGTGAAACCAGAGGAACAGTTTGATGCGGTGATGGCTTTTCGGGAGGAATTGAAGATGCGATCGTATAACGAACAGCAGGAATGATTTTGGGCGATCTAGCCGTTCAGTTAGTAACTGTTAAACCGGGAAATCGCACAAGTTTCGGTTAGGATTTTGTGCCGATATCTGGTTTGTAAACTATTTGCCTTTTATGAAGAATGAAAGATGTTAGATAGTAACAGTCGTGGATGCACGCAGGGTCAAAAACCCTGGTGGTTGAGCGGAGTCGAAACCCTGCATCAATATCTCTCGGATATATCCACCCGGTCACGAAAGCTGCCCCCCTGAGCGTAGCCGAAGGGGAGTCGAAGTGTTCAGAAAAATTTGGTTTTTTAACCTTAGTTCAAAGAGGGATTTACAACAAGAATCCCTTTACCAGGGCCTTCGTAAATTTCAACCCTAGATACTTGTCCACTACCGGCATAAAATATTACTTCTGCTTTCGATTGAGATGGCATTGATTGCCAAATACCATCTTTTGACAACTCCAGATTAGTGGTGAATCCATCATCCCAGCTAATTGTAATTTGGTTTGGATTCTGCTTAATTGAACAGCCTATTGTTTGTGCCTGTCGCTGATTCTGTCCGTAGAAACTGCATCTAGCTCGATAATTTTCACTAGAGCTTTTCGTCTCGGCTTGAACACCGATACTGAACGCGGTGAGAGATGCTAGGAGCAAATTTGCTACCACAGCAGCTTTATAAAAAAAAGATGAGTTGAGTTTCATGGTTCGGAAATTTCGAGAAGAATAACTTTATGTTACTGCAAGACTCATAGCGTGAGATCTAATCAGGATCTAACAGCGAGATGTCGCTAAACTTGCGAAACTACGATCGCCCTAACTTGTCGATTCCGCTCAAAAATCGCCCGCGGCTTAAGCTGAGTAAAAAATTTAGTAGATAGACCTCACCGATCGTGTTTAGATTATTTAATATTTTCACAATTTCATGATCACGGTAGTTTGTTGAAAAATCAAAGAGGATTGCTATATCAAACTATAGCAATCCGTATCGCAGACAAATTAGACGACTTTGACATCTAACTAAAGGTAGATAAATTTTAAATAAGTTTGAAAAAGTAGGGGACTCTTCGATAACACGTAAAAAAATCTCAAAAAAACTCGATCGCTCCCCTCAATTGATCGATCAAGAAATTCTGACGAATCACCCAAGGATGACGGCGATGGCGATCGGTAATTGCTGAATACCCGGTAACAGAGCGTAGTCGAAGTGCACAAAAACCCAACCAGTCAAAAAACTAATCAGAAAGTTCTAATTGCGATATAGCATAGCGGGCCACGGCCAAACTAACTCTAGCTTGTTCTATTTCCGACAATTCAGTCCAAGGTCTTCTAGTAGCCATCACCACTTCCACCCCGAAGGAATCAGCCTCTCGCATGGCGTAAGCCAAAGGACGCGCCAACACCTGCAAATCTTCCTCAGCCCACTGAGGCAAAATATTTAATACACACTCTACCATTTGGTCAGCTAAAGATTGACACTTAACAGTTGCTTTTTGGACGCTTTGAGCGATGCTAGCCAGAAAATCTTGAGGAACCAGAGCAAATTTCTCACACAAAGACTTTTGCAGAGTAGTCGCTAACCAAACTTGTTCTAATTGCGCGAACAATATTTGTGACTTCTGAGCAATATCGCTGTCGCTGAAGGAATCAAACAGCGCAAATTCTTGCTCCTTCGCTGTCAAATAAGATTCTGATTCAAGCTGTGCAGGATTCCAGGGGTAAGCAATATCAGTCTGAACAATTGTGGCGAGAAGTTCCATCTCAGCCTGAGTTTGAGAGTCGCGAAAATATTGAGAATCAGTAGATTGGGTAGCCATGATGTAATACCTAAATGAGAAAGGAAAATACAGAACGGGGACTTCGATCAGAGGGAGTTGCGAGTAGCGAGTGGTGCATCACTCTGTTAACTCCCGACTTGAGGCTCAACGCCCAAAACTTTTCTGTCACTCTATGGTCACGCTCGCGGAGTCGAAGTGGATCGGAGTCGAAGTGGTCAAAAATTAGCTACACCAGCACCTTAATTCGTTCCGCAATCAGTTGCACGCTCCGCCCTAAGTTTTGGCAGCCTCAATGGTAAACTCAAAAATCTGACCTTGAGAACTGCCAAATTTGAGCTGAGTGCCCGATCGCAGCAGCAGTTCTTGATGGTGAACTCTCTGCCATCCGTCAGGGCCTAAAACTAGAGTCCCATAACGAGAAAAATCGCGCAGGAAGTAGCTAGGTTCACTTTCGTTATCCCTGATACTGTTACGGCAGAAAATTTCTGCGTGTTTTTGAGAAACCCACTGTTCTCGAATCACTACATCATTTTCTTCCCAGCGTCCGACTCGAACCATACCAGCGCGAATTGGCCAAACCTGATTTGTCGTTGAACTGCGGGAATTGCCATGATTGCGATCGCACCCCCGCAAATAAGCACAGGAGGGCAAACGTCCCAGCCAAGTAGAAGAATTTACAGGCAATTCAGTTTTAA
>DMYK01000384.1 GCA_003483675.1 Microcoleaceae cyanobacterium UBA11344 | reverse complement strand
AAAACTATTAAAATTAACCTCTGTCACCTTGGGAGTTGCTTCCTTCTTTTCCTCACCTTTTGATTGTTTCTTGCCGCCCCGCAAAGATTGAGCGTAAAGTTGAGGTGCGCGCTGAGTAACGATTAAATCTCCCTCAAACAAACCGCTCTTAATTTCCACTAAATCCCCGTAATTTTGACCGATTTCGACTTCAACAGCTTGAAACGCATCGCCGTTTTTGACATAAACTAAATGTTTGCCATTTGCTTCTACCGCTGCTGAATTAGGAATTGCCAAAATATTTGTTAAAGTTTTGTCGGTTAAAATTTCCAACTCGGCAAACATTCCCGGTTTCAAAACTGCCTCGGCATTATCCAATTGAGCTTTCACCGCCACAGTGCGGGTTTCTCCTGTAACTGCCGACCCAATTAAGCTAATTTTCCCAGTGAAAGTGCGGTTGGGTAAACTAGCTATTTTTATCCTCACTTCTTGACCATTTTTTACTTGATTTAGGTCTTTTTCATAAATATTTCCTGTGGCAAAAACGCTGCTGTCATTTAATATGATCATCAGCGGTTTTTCAGCGGAGTTTACTGATTCACCAGGAGTGATTTCGCGATCGGCTACAGTCCCAGAAATGGGAGCTACAACAGTAACAAGTCCTTGTTCGTTGGCAATAGTTCCTAATTGTTGGAGGCGCGCTTGATAGGCTGAACTGCTGAGGCGAACGCGGGACTGAGCTACTTCTAAAGCAGCTTGAGAGCGTTTTAATTGAGCTTCGGCTTCTAGAACTTCCCGGCGGCTCAAAGCTTTGGTAAGTTGAGCTTTTGCTTCTGCAACTTTGCCTTGAGAATCCCGCAATTCGCGCATTGGAAGGTCTACTTCGGCTTGTTTAATTTCGGTTTCGGCTTTGATCACTTCTGGACGGCTTTTTGCCTTAGCAACAGTGGCTTTTGCTTCGGCGAAGTGAGCTTGCGATTCCAGCATTGTACGTCGGGCGATCGCTCCTGCGGCCACCAATTCTTTGTCGCGCTCAAACTGTTCTTTAGCAACAGTTAATTCCGTTTCTGCCCGCACTATTTCTGCTTGCGATATCTCAACCTGACGCTGATAGTTTTCTTTAGCAACTTTCACAACAAAACGATTATTTACCAAGTCTTGCTCTCGTTCGTATTGCTGAGTTGCCGCTGTCAGTTGGGTTTGGGCTTGGGCGATTTCCGCTGCGGATATTTGCAGTTGGCGATCATAATTTTCTTGAGCTAACTTAAAGTTAGCCTGCGCCTGCTGCAAATCGCCTTCAGCTTCGGCTCGTTTTGCGATCGATTCCACGCGCAATTGCCCTAATTCTGAACTAGATAAAACAGCAAGGGGTTGACCTTTGGAAACTTTGTCCCCAGGCTTGACCAACAACTCTACCACAGTGCCGCTAACCGGAGCCCGAACCTCTACTTTTTGGTTTGGCAAAGTTTCAATTTGTCCTGTAGTTTTAATCCCAACAGATAGCCGCTGAGATTTCACAGGCTCAACTTTGATTCCTATTCGCTTTGAGGTTTCAGCATCAACAGAAATAGCATCAGGAATTAGAGCAGCATCACCTCCGCTTTGGTGAAATTCATTGCCATGTCCGGCATGGGCAAAAACGGCGGCGGTATCAATGAATAACAAAAGACTCAGGAGTATTCCAGAAAAGTGAAATATCGCTGCTGGGGAGTGGAAACGGCGGCAAGATTGCATGATTTAGTAGGGGCGAATCTGAACTAAAAGATCAGTTTTGCAGAGCAAAATGAAATCAGGATGAAATCAGGTCAATACTTACATAACTCATCTGCGTTAATCTGTGTTTATCTGCCTGTATCTGCGGTAAAAAAAAGAGAATTTTGCAACCGCAGATGACAATGGATGAACGCGGATTCACGCAGATGAAGAGAAGAGAGATATGAATAATTGTGATGAAGCGCGGATTTGATATAAATCCGTCTGACGCACGCTACAAGTTGATTATAGTGTGGCAGTTGCGTAAGTCCTATTCTTATTACTGTTTATACCAAGTTTTACGCCACTCTTTCATTTGCTCAATTTCTTGCTTTTGCGAAGTCAGAATCTCTTGGGATAATTTCTTCATTTCCGGCCGCTTCGACTTCTTCAAAGCATCTTCAGCCATCACTAAAGCTCCTTCGTGGTGGGGAATCATCGCATTCAGAAACCGCAAATCAAATTGAGCGTCAGCAGCACCTAAATCCATGCTCATCATCATGTTTTGCATCTGTTCGGGAGTCATTGCCATCATCTTATTCCTTTGAGCGTGATAAGCCATTGGCGTACTGCTAGCTTTGGAATACCAAGTTTTTCGCCACTCTTTCATTAGATTAATTTCACGATTCTGAGCGACAATGATGTTATTTGCTAGTTTTTTCATTTCCGGGCGTTTGGATTTATTCAGCACCTCTTTAGCCATGTTTACAGCACCTTGATGATGAAATGTCATGCCATCAATAAATCGCAAATCGTAGTCGGCATCTGCGGGGCCTAAGTCCATTGACATACTGTGATTCATGCCACCCATGCCGCCGCCTTGTGCCACGTCTTGCTTGTTATTCGCTGCGATTGTTGCTGTAATATTTGGGGCTTGAGTTTGACTTAAAGGAGCTTTTGAACAAGCTGCTAGCACTCCGCTGGTTAGGGCTGCTGTGCAGGTGAATGTCAGCGCTGCAAAGCCTGTTTTTAATGAAACTGGTTTCATAGATTTTAGAGCCTTAAAATTGCTATTTATATTCAGCTTGTCACGGAGATATGAAATTAGGATGAAATTTACGAAAATCTAAAATATAAAATATAAAATCGACTTGACTCTCCTGCTAACTGGAGACTGTATAATTAAATTTGTTCACTGATGAAGCAGAGTAGTTTCTGCTGAGGTTGAAATTATGACTCTACAGTTAAAAGTTCCCAAAATGGCTTGTTCGGCTTGTGTGAATACGATCGCACAAGCAGTCAAAACCCTCGATCCAGCCGCTGTTGTTGAGGCAGATCTCAAGACAAAATTGGTCAAAATTCAAACCGCTAAGCCGGAGAGTGAAGTCAAATTTGCGATCGAAACGGCTGGCTATCCAGTCATCTGAAAGCAGAGTGCTACAGACAGCAAAAAAACAGCGATTTTGCCTAATTTAGGAGT
>DMYK01000385.1:6063-8309 GCA_003483675.1 Microcoleaceae cyanobacterium UBA11344 | reverse complement strand
CCAGCACTCATCCCGCGCTTAATCACGATCGTATGCTTAGCCTTATCAACCTCCAAAATCGGCATCCCATAAATCGGGCTCGCCGTATCGTAACGCGCCGCCGGATTCACCACATCATTCGCACCAATTACCAACGCCACATCCGTTTCTTCAAACTGCGGATTGATGTCGTCCATATCGTACAACTGCGGATAAGGCACATTTGCTTCCGCCAACAGCACATTCATGTGCCCAGGCATCCGCCCAGCCACCGGGTGAATCGCGTATTTCACGTCAACTCCCATTTTTTCCAAACCGTCGGCTAACTCGCGCACGGCGTGTTGTGCTTGCGCTACAGCCATCCCGTAGCCCGGAATGATCACAACCGATCGCGCATAACCCAACATCATCGCACTTTCTTCAATATCAATGGTGTGAACAGTTTTATCAGTAGCACCCGCAGCGCCCCCAGCAGCAGCAGTCTTGCCGCCACTA
This sequence comes from Microcoleaceae cyanobacterium UBA11344, assembly GCA_003483675.1. Classification (GTDB taxonomy): domain Bacteria; phylum Cyanobacteriota; class Cyanobacteriia; order Cyanobacteriales; family Microcoleaceae; genus Microcoleus. The sequence goes on along the minus strand of DMYK01000385.1, from coordinate 7,835 downwards.
CCAAACGCGCTAAACAGCACACTACCAAGCGATCGATTCATCGCCTTGCACATGATTTGCGTCAAAATAATACCAGACGCACCCACCAAAGCACCAGCGATAATCAGCATATTGTTCATCAAAATGAACCCAGCCACACTCGCCGCAATCCCCGAATAGGAGTTAAGCAGCGAAACCACCACGGGCATATCGCCACCCCCAATCGGGAGCACAAACATGATCCCCAGAATATTTGAAATCGCCACTAAACCGAGGAATACCGGCACATTTTCGGGATTCGTCAGCATATAACCGCTGCCGGCTAAAAGCGCGATCGCCAGTAAAGCATTAAAGGGCTGTTGCAGCGGAAACGTCATCGGCGCACCCGGTAGCAATTCTTGCAGCTTCGCAAACGCCACAAGGCTACCAGTGAAAGTGATTCCGCCAATCAACACGCCCAAAAGGATCGTGATTGTCGCGTCTGGAGTCGGCGATTCTGGGATGCTGAGATAGCGCCAGAATTCGCCCACAGCAACGAGTGCAGAAGCCGCGCCCCCGAAACCGTTAAGCAAACCCACCATCTGTGGCATATCCGTCATCGCCACGGTTTTCGCCATAATTGTTCCCAAAATGGAACCGATGATCATTCCGACAACAATCAATTCGTAGCTGACTACTTGCTTTTCCAGCAATGTACCAACGATCGCAATTAACATCCCGATCGCAGCTAACACATTCCCTTGACGCGCAGTTGCGGGCGATCCCAACTGTTTCAAACCGACAATAAACAAAGATGCGGCAACTAAATAACCTAGTTGAATGGCACTTGGCAGAAAATCGCTCACGCTTTAACCTCTTTTTTCTTGAACATTTGTAGCATTCGATCGGTTACTAAGAAACCGGCGACAACGTTAATTGTGGCTAGGGCGATCGCGATCGTCCCCAAAATCGAAGTAACAGTGACATTGCCTTTGCCAGAAATCAGAATTGCGCCTAAAACCGCAATTCCAGAAATCGCATTAGAGCCCGACATCAAAGGTGTGTGCAGCGTCGGCGGGACTTTATTAATCACTTCAAATCCCACAAACGACGCTAGAGTAAACACCACTAAACCTGCAATCAATCCTTCTGCCATAACAATTGGTAATTGGTAATTGGAAATAACTCGTTCCTAGCCTCCGGGCTATTGGTGACAACTTAAGACTGAAACCCATAATAAATGTCGCTTTTAGTCGAGTCTCGATCCCCCTAAATCCCCCTTAAGAAGGGGGACTTTGAGAATACTTCTTGTCCCCCCCTTGTTAAGGGGGGTTAGGGGGGATCGAGACTTCGATAGAAACAAGAGAGACGGTGGGTTTAACGTTAAGTTATCACCAATGGGCAGAGCCTCATAACGACAGAATCTAACTGACTACTGAAGCCTCAGCAGTCAAAGCATCCCGCACTCGCTGGTTACTAATTTCGCCGTCGCGAGCCACACAAGCACCAGCAATGATATCATCTTCAAAATTCAAATTTAGCTCTTTATCTTTCAGCATCAACTGAAGTAAAGACGAGACATTCTTCGAGTAAGTTTCGCTAGCGTGTACCGGCATTGACCCAGGCAAATTAATCGGCCCAATCACATTAACACCGTTCCATTCAACATCTTTCCCCGCTTCCGTGCACTCGCAATTGCCACCTTGCTCTGCCGCGAGGTCAACAATTACTGCTCCCGGTTTCATTTGAGAAACCATTTCTCTTGTCACTAAAATCGGTGCTTTTCTACCAGGAACTTGAGCCGTTGTAATCAC
>DMYK01000385.1:2889-6035 GCA_003483675.1 Microcoleaceae cyanobacterium UBA11344 | reverse complement strand
GCCGCTTCTGATAATTCTTTAGCATAGCCGCCTGCTGCTACAGTTTCTTCCTTGAGTTCGACATCAATAAATTTAGCACCCAAACTTTGCACTTGTTCTTTTGTTTCCGGGCGGATGTCAAAGGCTTCGACTACTGCGCCCAAACGACGGGCTGTGGCGATCGCCTGTAAGCCCGCAACGCCCACACCCATTACCAAGACTTTCGCGGGGCGAATCGTACCCGCCGCCGTTGTCAGCATCGGAAAATACTTCGGTAAAGCAGCGGCGGCGATCAGTACCGCTTTGTAACCAGCGACGTTAGCCTGAGATGACAGCGCATCCATGCTTTGAGCACGACTGGTGCGCGGGATCATTTCCATGCTGAATGCAGTTATTTTGCGATCGGCTAAACGCTGCACCAAAGCCGGATTTCCCAAAGGATTCAAAAATCCGATGAAAACTGCTCCTTCCCGGAGTTGATGAACTTCTGACTCTTGCAATTCCCCGATTTTGACGACGACATCAGCTTCGCCCCACAGCGCAGCGGTATCAGCGACAATCTGAGCTCCGGCTTCTTCGTAAGCAAGATCCGAGAAAAAGGATTTTGCTCCGGCACCGGCCTCAAGCAAAACTTCTACGCCTTGTTTTACCAATTTGGCTACAGCGTCGGGTACTAAAGCCACCCGGCGCTCGCCTGCTGCTATTTCTTTTGCGATCGCTAATTTCATGAATTCTCCTTTACTCTAGTTAACCCTTGTCTGGTTGAAACCGCGCCTACACAGACACTCACGCGCCTCCGCAGGTTTCTGGAAGTGCGATTTTTAACCGCCAGATGCCTTGCTTTACATTGGAGCAGCCGTTACCCTAAACTTCTCACGTTGATAGTAAAGCCGATCGCCCAAATTCGAGCCGTATCTTTAACTTGTCTTATAGATTGAAATTCGCTAAACTGTTAACTTTGTTGCATCCCATGATATACTAATATGCTGACTAATTCTGTATCTTGAATATCAGCCTGGGATATGGCATCAAAAAATTCACCTATATTGTTAAGCGATCGCCCTCATCAAATTTCTCAGAGAGTCGGTAATATTGGAGAGCTAATAGCAAATTGTCAGCACTAAATATTTGCTAAATATTCAAGGTTCGATCGTAAATTTAATTAGAGGAGTTGTTATGCGACGATTATTTTCAGCACTAGCGGTTACAAGTTGCTTGCTGACTGGATTACCCGCTATTAGTTTAGCTCAAGGAATGCCGGGATTCACAATTTTCGGCGGTCCCGATCGCGCCAATCAGTTAAACTACCGCTTAGATTACGGCAAAGCCGGGATGAGTGGCGACAGATACCGGCTGCGAATTCCTGCCAAAAAAGTAAGTTTAGCGATCGCGCAACTAAACATTTCCTATCCAGACTACTACAAAGGCGAATTCGATCAAAAAGACATTAAAGTGCGCGTCAAAGACAAAACAATCGAATTGCAAGAAGTAATCTGGGACAAAGAAAATCGTTTCATAGAAATTTATCCCAAAGAGCCAATTCCTGCCGGCAACAATATTGAGGTTGTACTCTCCAACGTCAGAAACCCATCGCCAGGTGGAATGTATCATTTCAACGTCCGCATCCGCACCCCCGGAGACGTGCCCTTGCTGCGTTACCTCGGCACTTGGCTATTGAGCATTGATTAGAAAAAGGGGAATGGGGTTGCGGGAAGAAATATCTCGTTTCCTGGTTTTCGGGAACCGAAAAATAGAACCTCCGGCTCATATAGCAATCGTAAACGATCGGTAAAATGAGCTGTTAGATACCCGACTTCTTAAAGAAGTCGGGAATCTAGCTACTCTGTTTTTTAAGTCGGCTTACTTACCCTAAAAAAATCTTGACAAATCAAATAGGATAGCTATAGCCCTACTGTCATATCATGATGCCCAATGCCCAATGCCCAATGCCCAATGCCCGTACAGGATCGATCTGTAATTAACTAGACTTAATATCAAATGAATCTACTAGCCAAAATTAAAAATATACAACTTCCTCGCGCGCTGCGATCGAGAAATTATCGCCTGTTTTTTGCAGGACAAGGCATCTCACTGATTGGCAGTTGGATGACGCAAGTCGCTACGATTTGGCTGGTATACAACTTAAGTCAATCACCTTGGATACTGGGCTTAGTTGGATTCACAAGTCAAATTCCCACACTAATATTACTGCCTTTTGCAGGAGTTTTAATAGATAGATGGAACCGCCACCGAGTGCTCATTGCCACTCAAATATTGGCAATGATTCAATCCTTAACCCTAGCATTTTTAGCACTAACAGGAATTATCAACATTTGGCAGATAATTGTCCTGAGTTTATGTCAAGGAGCAATTAATGCTTTTGACGCGCCAGCCCGCCAAGCTTTTGTACCAGAACTTGTAGAAAAAAAAGAAGATTTAGCACAGGCGATCGCAATTAATGCCTCAATGTTCAACGGCTCCCGATTAATCGGGCCAGCAATTGCCGGTTTGCTGATAGCCACAGTCGGCCCAAGTTATTGTTTCCTAATAGACGGAATCAGTTACATAGCCGTCATAGCAGGCTTGTTAGCAATGCAGCTCAAACCGAGAAAAATTGCCGAAACCAATACAAAACCCTTACAAAGATTAAAAGAAGGATTCGTTTATTCCTTTGGATTTCCGCCAATTAGAGCCATTTTAATGCTATTAGCATTAGTCAGCTTTGCCGGAATGTCACACACCGTGCTAGTCCCAATATTTGCAACTAAAATTCTGCATGGTGGTCCAGAAACCCTAGGCTTTTTGATGGCAGCTTCTGGAATAGGAGCCTTCGCCGCAGCCATTTATTTAACAACCCGAAAAACAGTTGTTGGCATCGGCAAAATAATTGCCATTTCACCAGCAATAATGGGATTAGGACTAATCGGTTTTGCCCTGTCACAAGTTTTATGGTTATCATTAATCATGCTGTTGTTTGTAGGGATAGGTTTCATCTTGCAATTTGCAGCAGGAAACACATTTTTGCAAACAATAGTTGAAGACGAAAAACGCGGCAGAGTGATGAGCATTTACACAATGGCATTTTTTGGAATCACACCATTTGGCAATTTACTTGCAGGTGGATTAGCCAATTATATAGGCGCTCCCAATACAGTCATAATTGGAGG
>DMYK01000385.1:0-2865 GCA_003483675.1 Microcoleaceae cyanobacterium UBA11344 | reverse complement strand
AACACTTAATCCGACCAATTTATCAAAAAATGGGTTTAATCTCCTAAACAACTTGTCAAACACTCTCCCTCCTTATTTCTCTCTTATATTCCCCTCTCTTTCTCTGCGCCCTCTGCGCCCTCTGCGGTTAAAAAATCCAAATTAATTACACCAGAGGTAAAACCAATGGCAAACCCCAGTGCAATTCTACAACAACAGAGCGATCACGTTCCCTTTAAAACCTGGATCGGGGTTATGGGAACAATTCTCGGCGCATTCATGGCAGTTTTGGACATTCAAATCACCAACGCTTCCCTCAAAGACATTCAAGCAGCATTAGGCGCAACCTTAGAAGAAGGCTCTTGGATTTCCACCGCCTATCTAGTCGCCGAAATCGTCGTAATTCCGATGACTGGTTGGCTGTCCCAAGTATTTTCTGTGCGCCGATACATCTTGGTAAATGCAGCCTTCTTCACGTTTTTTTCCATGTGCTGCGCTTGGGCGTGGAACTTGAATTCAATGATTGTATTTCGGGCTTTGCAGGGGTTTTCAGGTGGCATTTTAATTCCGATGGCTTTTGCATTTTTACTAACCAATTTGCCGCCCAAAAAACAGCCAATTGGCATGGCGATGTTTGCACTGACAGCTACTTTTGCACCATCCATCGGGCCCACATTCGGAGGTTGGCTGACTGAGAATTACGGCTGGCAATATGTCTTTTATTTAAATTTTGTTCCGGGGATGCTGCTGCTAGCTGCTGTTTGGTACGCAGTTGACCCTAAGCCGATGCAATTGTCACTGCTAAAAGGGGGCGACTGGTGGGGAATTATCTCGATGGCAATTGGCTTAGGTTCTCTGCAAGTTGTGTTAGAAGAAGGAAGCCGCAAGGACTGGTTTAGTTCGGATTATATTGTCCGTTTAAGCATCATTGCAGCAATTTTTCTCGGCGCTTTTTTCTGGATTGAACTAACGCGAAAAAAACCTTTTATTAACTTGCGGTTGCTGACTCGCCGCAATTTCGGTTTAGCTACGATTGTCAATGTATCCTTGGGAGTAGGATTGTACGGTTCAGTGTTTATTTTGCCACTGTATTTAGGTCAAATTCAGCAGTACAATGCCATGCAAATTGGCGAGGTGATTATGTGGGCTGGGGTGCCGCAGTTATTCATCGTACCGATGATGCCGAAATTGATGCAGCGAATGGATATGCGGCTGATGATTGGTATCGGTGTGAGTTTGTTTGCGGTGAGTTGTTTTATGAATGCCAGTATGACTCATGATACGGGGATCGATCAGTTATGTTGGTCGCAATTAGTCCGAGCTTTGGGGCAGCCTTTAATTATGATACCGCTGTCAACTATTGCGACTGCTGGTATGGAGAAACACGAGGCTGGTTCGGCTTCTGGTTTGTTTAATATGATGCGAAATATGGGAGGTTCGATCGGGATTGCGGCGTTAGCAACTTTGGTGACGCAGCGGGAGCAATTTCACTCGAATCGTTTAGGGGAATCTGTTTCTTTATACGCTCCGGCGACGCAGGAGCGAATCAATCAAATGACTCAGTTTTTTGTGAGTCGCGGTGCTGATTTAAGCGTGGCGCAAGATCAGGCAATTAAGGCAATTGATAATATTGTTCGCCGGGAAGCTTATGTGATGGCTTTTAATGATTGTTTTTACTTTGTGGGCATTGCTTTGCTATTAAGTGGGATTGCCATTTTGGGCTTTAAAAATGTGAAAGCGGGTGCGGGTGCTGGGGGAGCACATTGATTCTGTAGGGTGCGCATTGCGCACCGGTGCGCATTGCGCACCCTACTATTAACGCCGATCCGGTGCGCATTGCGCACCGGTGCGCATGGCGCACCCTACTATTAACGCCGATCCGGAGGCTCTGCCTCCAATTTTCTATATTCACCATTCTTGTTCTGCTTTTGCTTCTGCTTTGATTAAATTTTGCCGCATTTCCCCCCAATTCATCTGCTCAGAAATAGCGTTTTCAAGGAGTTTACCCTGCTGTAAATATAAAACTCGCGTCGAAAATTCCTGGGCTAATTCTAATTGGTGATTTACCATTAAAATAGTGGTTTTGCTGTTAGTTAGCTCTGTCAATACTTGCACAAGGTAGTGAGCTTTTCCTGCGTCTAGGGCGGATGTTGGCTCGTCTAACAGTAAGATTTTTGGTTGTAGAATGATAGCGCGGGCGATCGCCACGAGTTGTTTTTGGCCTACTGAGAGTTGCAATTCGGTACGTGTGAGCCATTCTTCGGGTATACGCAATTGTGCGATCGCCCCGCTAATTCTCTCAGCAATGTTTGATGAATTCACGCCCCGCAGTTTCAAAGGATAGGCGAGTGCTTCTCGCACAGACATTCCCAAAAGCTTCGATTCTTGAATAACTAGGGTGATTTGTCTGCGAAGTTCGATCGCCCCAATTTGCCGATATTCCCTATTTTCGAGATAAATTGCGCCGTTTGTGGGGCTGCTGAGTCGGTTTAGCAGCCGCAACAGGGTTGTTTTCCCCGCACCAGAAGGGCCCACAATCGCAATGCGATCGCCCTTGTGTACCTGAAACGAGATATTTTCCAGCAAACAATTTGAGCCGATCGGTGTTTTAAAACTTACACCCTCAAGTCGCAATTGAGGAGTTGTTTCTGTATTATTTTCTGAATAATTAGGCATTGAATTAATTAAAAATCCCAAAAAGTTGCACATATTTCAATACCCCTAAATCCCCCTTAAGAATGGGGACTTTGATCGGAATCTTGTCCCCCCCTTATTAAGGGGGGTTAGGGGGGATCGGAATTCTCTGCAACGACCTATAAAATTGGTATGAGTCGAGGACGATCGCAACTAAATTCATCCGTGTATCCGTATCGTGCCCTTCTTCCT
>DMYK01000196.1 GCA_003483675.1 Microcoleaceae cyanobacterium UBA11344 | reverse complement strand
ATGGTCACGCCAGTCCTGCTGACTTTGAGCCACTTACTTCCGAAGGCCTACAGCAGAAAACTAATTACGAATTACCGATTACTAATTACCAATTACCGATTACTAAATTTAATTGTTAATTATTCAGAACCGCTGATTTTGCTAACTCTGCTGCTGAGCGTTAGCTGGCTGGTATTTAGCTCGCAAACAGTGGCGGCGATCGCTCTGTATCCCCTGGAATATCTGCTCTTTCCTTTGATAGTTTGGGCCGCCCTGCGATGGAGCCCCCAAGGAGCAATTTTCGCTTATGCGATCGTGTCGTACATCGCGATTTTGGGAACCGTGGGGGGAAACGGCCCGTTTCTGGTCAACACTTCGGCTACCCTCAGTCACCGGCTCACGTTGATGTCGGTTTTACCTTTACAAGCCTTTACCGGTACGATCGCCCTGGTGGCTCTGATCTTGGCTGCGACTTTAGCAGAACGACAGCAAGCCCTGGTGGAGGTGCGCCGCACGGCCGCTATGCTGCGCGATCGCGAAGCTAGTTTAGCCAATGCTCAGCGCATCGCGAACTTGGGGAATTGGGATTTAGATTGCGCCACCCTAGAACCACCTGACGACTGGGAGGAATCGGGAGAACATTATACATCCAACATCGAATTGCGCTGGTCGGACGAGCTTTATCGGCTCTTAGGTTTTGTTCCGGGTACTGTCAAGCCGACGCCGGAAGTTTTTTTGCAAGCCGTACATCCAGAAGACCGAGAATTGGTGGCTCGATCGCACCGTCTTGTGATGTTTGAGCAAAAACCTTATTGCATTGACTACCGGATTGTGCTTCCCGACGGCAAAGAACGCACTGTGTGCGAACAGTCGGCAATTAATTCTAAGGTGATTGCGGCCACAGTGCAGGATGTTACCGATCGCCAGCACGCGGCCAACTATGAGCAAGCAGCGACCGATCGCGATCGCTTGCTCTCAGAAATGGCACTACGGATTCGGCACTCCCTTGACCTCCAAGAAATTCTCAACACTACTGTTGCCGAAGTCCGGCAATTTTTCAAGGCAGACCGCGCTTTCATCGGCATTAAGTCGGCGGAGTCGGCAATGCCGGACTCGCCAGTGTACGGTAAGATTGTGGCTGAGTCTGTGGGTACCGAGTGGCGTTCTATTTTGGGGTGTGTGCTGGCTGACGAGAGCATTCTCGAACACTTGAAAACGTTTTATGCCACCAACCGCGCCCGATCGGTCTCGGATACTGCGGAAGTGGAAGTCAGGGCGTGCAGTTCCAAATACTATAGTGACTATCAAATTCGGGCAACATTAAATGTGCCGATCGTCTTGGGGGATGAGTTGTTCGGAACCTTGGCCGTCAATCAGTGTTCTGGGCCCCGCCAGTGGCAGGAATTTGAGATTGATTTATTAGAAAAACTTGCTACCCAAGTGGCGATCGCCCTCCAGCAAGCCCAACTTTTGCAGCAAGTAAAAACTCTCAATGCCAACTTAGAATCTCAAGGGTCGGAACGCACCCGCCAACTGCAACAAAAAATGTACGAACTCCAAGAAAGCAATCGGCTGAAAGACCTATTTTTACACGCAGTTTCTCACAAGCTCCGCACCCCTTTTATGGGAATGTTAATACTGCTAAAAAACTTGCTCAACAAGTCGCCCTCTGAGTCTCAACAAACTGTTCCGGTGGCTCGCTCGATTTTGGAGCGGATCGTTGAGGCTAGCGAACACCAGTTGGGAATGCTGAATGCCCTGCTCGAAGCTCACGCCACCGAGGTCAAAGGTATTGTTCTGAATACTACACCGCTCGATTTGCACTCTTTAACTTCCAGAATTGTTGCTGATTTAGCACCGATTTTCGCGAAGAATCAAGCAACTTTGATTCAAGAAATACCTGCGGATTTGCCACAGGTAAATGCCGATTTTAAACATTTGCAGCGGGTGTTAGAAAATCTGCTAACTAATGCTGTCAAGCATAATCCTCCGGGAGTGAATATAACTTTAAATGCCGCAGTGATTGAAGTAGAAAAAGTAATGATTAGTCCCGGAAAAACACAGGTTTTCCGGTCTAATAGTTCCGCATTTTCTAACTGTATCGCTCACATCCACTCTCCCTTTTGTGGTCAAAATAAGATGTGGGACACGATTCGGGAACCGCCCAGGGAGGAGCCGATCGAAACCAGCATCAAAAATCAGGAGATGCGTGCAAAATTTCCCCTCGATCGCAATTGCGAAGTCCCCCGCTACCAGGGTCAAATTGCCAATACTGGCCACCAATTGCCGATCGGGCGATCGCAGGCGAAAATGATTCGCTGTACCATAACAGATAATGGAGTCGGAATCAGCAAAAAACAGCGCGAATCTCTGTTCGAGCTCTACGTTGAAGACCCCAACAGCCGACAATTAACCGGGCTGGGCTTGGGATTGTACCTCTCCAAGCAAATTATCAAAGCTCACGGCGGCGAAATCGGCGTCGAAAGCACTCCCGGATGTGGCTCGACTTTTTGGTTTTCGCTACCTGCTGTCAACTCGGACGATTCCTCTTTCCCAATCTNNAAATCTAAAATCTAAAATGGTATGACCCATCTTGGCAATGCTAAATCAGTTCAAGGATTAACCGTTTATGAGGTGTGGCGCAATCGCTTCCTCCGAGATCGGCTGGGCCATGCTGTGCGGATTGCCATCTTTTTTGCCTTCACCATTATTGTCTATTTTTGCGGCGAAGCAATCTTCGCTCCCCAGGAATTTCAAATAATCTATTTATACACTAGCGCTGCTGTAGAGTTAGGGTTGTTGACCTGTTTAGCTTTGCAAAAAACCCCGATCGCAGAACGTTATCCCGGTTTGCTATTTTTGGGTTTTTCCTGGTCGCTGACGGTAGTTGTACAGATTGGTTTGGCCGCCGCCAGGATTGAAGCTCTGCCAATTTTAACCTGGAGTTTAACATTTCTGACTCAAGCTACCTTAATACCTGTTCGCTGGCCTTTGCACCTCATTTCTCAACTGGGCGTTTTGCTGTGCCATGTCGGGATAAATGTGGTTTTGAACCTGAGTTTTACTAAATATACTGCTTTTAGGCTGAGCGGATTTTACTTATATTTATTTTGGTTTTGTTTGATTTGCGACTTATCAGTTTACTGGTACGATCGGCTACAACGAACTGAGTTTAGCACCCGCCGCGAGTTGGAATCTGCTTATCAACAATTGGAGGTGGCGGAAGCCAAGTATCGCAGCATTTTTGAGAATGCTGGTGAGGGGATTTTTCAAAGCACTCCCGATGGCCACTATATTACTGCTAATCCAGCTTTGGCGCGGATTTACGGCTGCAATTCGCCGTCAGAAGTGACGGCAAAATTCACTGATATCGAGCGTCAGTTGTACGTCGATCCAAATCGGAGGGCGGAGTTTTTGCGAGCGATCG
>DMYK01000198.1 GCA_003483675.1 Microcoleaceae cyanobacterium UBA11344 | reverse complement strand
CGAATAAGTTTCTCAACAAGAGAGCAACAACCGATCGCACCGTCCAAGGAGTTGGACGGCCAGCCGTCGGTAACTGAGGGTAAAACAGAGTAGTGCGATCGCACTATAGCGCGTAGTGTGATCGCCCCGGTCTTTTAAGCCGGGGATGAAACGCAGTTGCAGCCTTTAGGCTGCCAGCATTCTATGTTACCGAAAAAATGGGTTGAAAGCCCCGTCCTTTTAGGACGGCTTTTATTTTATAGCCTGGGTTGATCGTTCATAGGATCCTGAGCGGCCAGAGGATAGAATTCTCATAAATTATGGGAGTAATAAACAGTATGTATATAGAGAACCAGCAAACGATAATATCGTCCTAGATTTAATTAATTCACACGCTAGAAGAGGGTGGGAAGTTGTTGGTTTTACTGATACATTTAATTAGATAACTGACCAAGAAGAAAATACAAGGATAGGACAGAGGAGAAAATGTTATCTACTAAAATATCAGAACGATATGGATGATAAGGAAGATATTTACAGGATTGATAGATGGTCCTAAAAAGCTTTTATTGGGCGTTGCTGATTTACGGCATGAAAGGCTAAATATGCCAGTCATAGAAACCAATATCCACAAAACTTCTGGATTTTCAAAAGATTTTCCCAAACCGGGAAAGTCTAACTCCGTATTGGTTTGGACCGGAACTTTATGAGTGTCAAATATCTACATACAGCAATTCCGCGATCGATCGAGATTGGCCCGGCGCATTTCAATTGATCGCTGGGATTTGGGAAGCACTTTTTGTGGTATTATTGATAGAAAGAGTCGGTTTGCCCGGAATACCTAAGCCAGAGTTTGAGTTGGGAGCTTTTGCGCTACATTACAGTTTTGTATGGCTGGCTATTTATTTGGCATCGCAAACACTAATGCGAATTTTGTTTCCCTACTGGCGCTTCCGAGGCGGCCAATGGTTGTAAGAATACCTGTAGGGGCGGGTTTTACAGACAATCTGTGCCTAAGACCAATAATCTCATAAACCCGCCCCGGCCTACCAATTACCAATGACCAATTCCCAATTCCCCATCCCTCCGCTTCGCTTCGCCCAATTCCCCACGCCCAATTCCCCATGCCCAATCCCCTGTATATTTTCTTTTTTTTCAGGTTCAGGCTTCCTCGATTTGGGTTTTGAATCGATCGGCTTTAATATAGTTTATGTAAATGAAATTTTCTCGCCATTCATCCAAGCATACCGTCACTCTCGCCAGTGTCTAAATTTACCACAGCCAGAATATGGATACTGCGAAGGAGAGGAAGCAGATGTGACTCGACTTGTAGAGGGAAAACCAGCACTTCATTTGCGGGAATTGATGCAAGATGCTCGCAAGAAACACGATATTATTGGATTTATTGCGGGACCGCCTTGTCCTGACTTTTCTATTGGTGGCAAAAACCGAGGTGGGGAAGGAGATAAAGGCAAACTTTCAGCTTCCTACATTGAATTGATTTGCCAACAGCAGCCGGATTTCTTTTTGTTTGAAAACGTCAAAGGTTTGTGGAGAACGAAACAACATAAAATTTTTTATGACGCACTCAAAAATAAGTTGTCTGAGTCTGGATACGTATTTGTGGAACGTTTAATTAATGCGATCGAATACGGTGTGCCACAAGATAGAGACAGGATTATCTTAATCGGTTTCCGAAAAAATCTTGTCAAAGATATGGGCATTTCTTTAGATGAAAACAGCGAAATGTTACCTGAAGATATATTTCCTTGGTCAAGTGAAATTTTATATCCCAAGTCAGAAGTTTTTTCTAATCCTTGGCCCGATACTGATGCGTTTGCCTGCGATGGTTTATTGCCTTGTCCTGATGGCATTCCCAAAGAGTTAACAGTACAGTTTTGGTTCCAAAAAAATGATGTTGCAAACCATCCTAATGCGGAACATTATTTTCAACCAAGAGCGGGGATTAAAAGGTTTGCTGCTGTCGATGAAGGAGATGATTCTAAAAAATCTTACAAGCGTTTGCACAGGTGGCGTTATTCCCCGACTGCTTGTTATGGCAATAATGAAGTTCACTTGCACCCTTACAAAGTTCGCAGGCTTTCTGTTGCAGAAACCCTGGCTATTCAGTCTATGCCTAAAAAGTTTGCACTCCCAGAAAATATGACATTAACTAATATGTTTAAAACTGTGGGTAATGGAGTTCCTTACTTAGCATCGAAAGGTATTGCTAAAACAATTTTACAGTTTTTAGATAAGAATTCTCTAATGAAGTGAAGTATGGGATTCCCAATTCCCAGACTTCCCTCGTTTAACAAAAAAGTGTTATAATAACTTGTTAAGGTTGAAAACTTAGATTTTTCATGACTTACGCACTATCGACGATGTTGCAAGGGTTTGAGATTCTTCTTTTCACTCAGAATGACATAATTACGTTGAAATGCGTAAGTCCTATTTTTTATTTGCCTGCAATTCGCCATGACTGTTAAACCCCGCCGCTATCACATTACCACTTTCGGATGCCAGATGAACAAAGCCGACTCCGAACGGATGGCCGGCATTCTGGAAAATATGGGCTT
>DMYK01000438.1:9735-14420 GCA_003483675.1 Microcoleaceae cyanobacterium UBA11344 | reverse complement strand
GAAACCAAGGAAGCTAACCGAGTTATTGGTTTGATTCGCAGTAAATTGAGCAATCCTGACGTGCCAATTCAATATGGCGGCTCTGTTAAACCGGAAAATATTGATGAAGTCATGGCTCAGCCAGAGATTGACGGGGTTTTGGTTGGTGGTGCTAGTTTGGAAGCTGCGAGTTTCTCGCGCATTGTCAATTATCAGTAACTTACGCATTTCAACATAGTTCTGTCATGCTGAGTCATGAGGGTCGCGAAGGAACTGAAGCAACGAGCGAGATGCTTCGCTTCGCTCAGCATGACACATCGGCTTTGCATAAGTCCTGTAATTGCTAATTGCTAATTGGAACTCGACAGCGAGAATTAAAGAGCGAGCGCCTACAATTGTGATGCGCCCTTCAGTGTTTTTCCGATCTGGAGAATTGACCTATGGTAATGAAATTGAATTAGAACTGACAGTTGATACTGTTTTTAGCTGGTTGAGTTTTGGTTTAATTAAGAGTCGCGATTCTGCTTTATTTTTTAGTCTGCGGAGGCAGACTTTGTTTGTGTAGAAGCGATTTCAATCGCCGATCGCACTGAGGACGCATGACAAATAACAACAACAAAATTACTATTAGAAATAAGTCTTTCGAGTGGGGAAAACGCACTTATTTAATGGGCGTTTTGAATGTTACCCCTGATAGTTTTAGCGACGGCGGCGATTTCAATACCATAGAATCGGCTTTAACGCAAGCTGAAAATATGGTAAAATCTGGAGTAGATATTATTGATATTGGCGGTCAATCTACTCGACCCGGTGCTGCGGAAATATCCTTAGAAGAGGAGATCGATCGAGTTATTCCAGTTGTAGAAATGCTGCGACAAAAAGCAGATATTTTTGCAGCTATACCTATTTCGGTTGATACTACCAGAGCGGATGTTGCCCAAGCTGCTGTGGCTGCGGGAGCTGATATAATTAACGATATTTCGGGAGCTACTTTTGACTCAGAAATGCTGTCAACCGTTGCTAAATTAGCAGTTCCCATAATTTTGATGCACCTGCGGGGAACTCCCCAAACGATGCAAAAACTCACAGATTATCGGGATTTAATTGGCGAAATTACCGAATTTTTAGAGAGTCGAATTGCCGCAGCATTAGCAGCAGGAATTGACAAATCTCAAATAATTATCGACCCCGGTATTGGCTTTGCTAAGACTTACAGTCAAAACTTAGAAATTCTGCGGGAGTTGCCAAAATTTCGTTCTTTAAACTGTCCGATTTTAGTCGGAGTCTCGCGAAAAAGCTTCATCGGACAGATTTTGAATCAGCCAGAAGCAAAACAAAGAGTTTGGGGGACAGCGGCGGCTTGTACAGGTGCGATCGCGAATTCGGCCGATATTTTGCGAGTTCACGATGTCAGAGAAATGCACGATGTCTGTCAGGTAGCCGACGCCATCTTCAGAAATCAGTCTTGAGCAGTGTGAGAATCAATAACTTTCATTTCCCCTGGGTGAGATTGTGGATCAATATCAGGCATAGAACCCATCAACTCGCCCAGAGCTTCTGTCATGCACTTCGGGTCCATAAACAGAATTTTGGCGTTATCACTTTCGCCCAATTTTTGTTGAGCTTCCAAGTATTTTTCTGTTACTAAGTAATTCAAAACTTGCTGGCTATTGGGATGGGAATCGAGAGCCTCAATTAAGACTCTCATGTACTCTTTAGTACCATTAGCTTTATTGACCATTGCTTGACACTCGCTCTTGGTGGCCTGCTCCAATTCCATAGCTTCTTTCACCCTTTTGGGAGGTGTAATGTTTTGAATTTCCACCCGGATGACTTTGACACCCCAAGTTTCAGTAGCTTCGTCCAATTTCTTGAGTAACTGCTTATTCATCTCATCTCGTGAACTCAAGATTTCTTTCATGGGCAACCGACCAATTTCACCTCGGAATGTAGTTAAAACTAAGTTGGCGATCGCATTTTCAATTTGATCGATTCCGTAATAAGCTTTCTGCAAATTTACAACCCGCCAATACACCACGGCATCGACGTCGAGAGCCACATTATCTGCCGTGATGGCTGACTGAGGTTTAATATCTAAAACTCTCTCGCGGCTTGTGTCTACGCAGACGACTTTTTCTACCAGGGGGGTGATCAAGTTGAATCCCGGATTGAGAGTGCGCTTGTATTGACCCCAACGCTCGACTAAAGCTGCGTCGCCGCCATTGATTATTTTGACGCTTGAGCTAACAGCGTAGCTGAGGATGAGCGCAACGAGCATGGCTAGAATAGACTGCCCCATTTCTACTTTCCTGCTAAGGTTGACTGAGAGTTGATTCAGGATTCCACTCTAATTTAACTCAAAATGAGCAATACAGTGCTACAATATCTCGACTGTTAATAAGTCCTCACAGTTGGCCGCCATTGTCGGACTCTATCGGTGCGATCGTGTACCCTTGGATATCAACAACAAATTTCCCAAAGACGTCAACAATCCACCGCGCAGGAATAATATGTTATCAAAGAGGAAAAACGATCGAGAGTTTCGCTTCACAAAATCTTTTACCTGGATGACCCCAAGCATTTTGGTGGCGGGAATATGCACTTGGGCAGTTACACCATCGGTAAAAGCTGAGCCCAGCACGCTGCCAAGGCCCCAAAACTTGCAGTCGCAGAACTTACAGCCACCGGGCAGGCAAAGGCTAGTGAGGGAAGTTTTATCCTACGAGATGAAGGGAGATGAACTCAGGATTTGCAAACAGCAAGGCAACTCCGAGAAAAAGTGCGAAGTTGTAGCCAAAGGTTACACCGTAGGTTTGAGAACTGCCAACGACCTTTACAATCAAGGAAATATCGCCAATGCCGAAATTTTGTACCGACAACTGATTGCTCGCTTTCCGAAACAGGGAGATGCTTATTATAAGTTGGGAACCGTGCTGTCAGCCCAAGGTAAAATGAGCGATGCGATCGCCCAATTCCAAAAAGCAATTCAAGTAAACCCGCAACACGCCAAAGCTCACAACGATTTGGGCGTAGCGATGGCAAGTCAAGGCAAGTTGCCTGAAGCAATTGTCGAGTGGAGACAAGCAATTAAAATCAATGGCCAATATCCCGATGCTTTAAACAATTTGGGAGTCGCGTTGTTTCAGCTCTCCGAGAAGGAAAATCTAGCAGAAGCCGTAGCTGCGCTCAAAAAAGCTCAGGAATTATTCGTCAAACAAGGTAGAACTCAAGCAGCTAATAGAGTCGAGGAAATTTTACAACAAATTAATTCGCAGTCGAGCGGCTCTTAAGCTGCATAGGTTGTTGTTATTAGTTATTGGTTATTATCACCAAGAAATAACAAATAACAAATAACAAATAACAAATAACAACTAACTAATGACTACTGACTGCTGACTACTGACTTCTTAAAACATATCCTTCAAAACTTGTAAAATCAAATCCCCATCCACTCGATCGCTCACCGCAGCCTCACCCAGGCGCACTGGTAGCACAAACCGCACCTTACCATCCTGCACCTTTTTGTCCAATTGCAAACTCTTCAAAATCTCCTCAACATCCAAACCAGCCGGCAATTTCGTAGGCAAACCAGCCTTTTCGAGCAAAGCTAACTGGCGTCGATCGCACTCAGCATCCCACATTCCCAACTCCACAGCCAACCGGCTCGAAGCCACCATCCCGATACTCACACCTTCTCCGTGATTCACCAGCTTGTAACCAGTCAAACTTTCCACCGCATGGCCGATCGTGTGTCCATAATTCAAAATCGCCCGTAAACCAGACTCCTTTTCGTCCTTGCTTACCACATCCGCCTTAGCTTGGCAAGACCTGCTCAAAATTTCTGCCAGCAAATCCGCCTTCACGTAGCGCATTTGATCCAAACGCTTAGACTTTTCCAACTTCCCGAACAATTCAACATCCCAAATCACCCCGTACTTAATCACTTCCGCCATAGCCGAGCGAAACTCCCTCGCCGGCAGAGTTTTCAGCACATCCGGGTCAATTAAAACCAGACGCGGCTGGTGAAAAGCCCCGATTAAATTCTTCCCCAAAGGATGATTCACGCCGGTTTTGCCACCAATAGCAGCATCAACCATTGCTAGTAGCGAAGTCGGAACTTGCACGACATTAATTCCCCGCAGCCAAGTCGCCGCGGCAAAACCCGTGATATCCCCAACCACTCCGCCGCCCAAAGCCACCATTGTCGAGGAACGTTCTAAACGGTTGGCCAAAGCAGCACCGTAAATTTTCTGCACCGAATTTAAAGTTTTGTACTGTTCTCCCGGTGGCAAAATGCAGCTACTCACCTCAAAGCCTGCGGATTCGAGGGCTGTAGCAGCCCGATCGCCGTAATGCCGAAAAATCGACTGATTCGACACTAGGATCACTTTTTTGCCCAAATTCAGCTCGCTCATCAGCGTGCCAAGTTGGTCTAAACCGCCGGAACGCACGCAAACATTGTAAGATTGTGGTCCCAAGTCAACTTTAATTACTGATTGCATATTTATCTACTTTAGATATTAGATTTTAGATTATAGTTCTTATAGGTCTTTTTATAAAGAATACCCTGAAANNAAAGGGCGTGGCAGGATTTATCCAGCCAGCCCTATTTATGCAAGACACAAACCACATTCTGTTACCATAAAAATGTGGGATGGATACACAGACGCAGGTCTGGGAAGTAAATGCCTACCACAAGTAGCCAT
>DMYK01000438.1:0-9654 GCA_003483675.1 Microcoleaceae cyanobacterium UBA11344 | reverse complement strand
TTAGACCGGGGAGTGTCAATGATTGTTTTTGGAGAAATTGCAATGACTCTTAGCGGAATAATAACTTATTTCGGGCTGTTCGGCGGAATGCTGGGCGTGGCGACAGTGTTGATGTTTGGTCTGCGGGCTGTCAAACTCATCTAATTTACCCTCTAATTTAGATGTGAGAACCAGAGGATTTAATCTCTGGTAAAAGTAAGATTTGGGCGATCGCATTTTCCGAAAAAATCTCTAGTTTGATCTGTAGATTTACGGCGCAAGTGCGATCGCCCCTGAGCAAATAGTTGATTTAAAGCAAAAAATATATTAACTCGCAATCCTGCTTTCCCGTAAAATTATTCCTACTTCCCCGAAATCTCCCAATCCCAAATCTAAAATCTAAAATCTAAAATTGAGATGACTCATTCCACCGATATCGTCAGCCTCGCCCGCTGGATGGCTGCCGACTTCAGCAACCAAGCCCAAGCCTTTGAAAATCCGCCCTTCTTCGCCCACATCCGCGTCTGCATGAGACCCCTGCCCGTGGAACTTTTGGGCGGCGTAAGTCTGTATCTAGAACAAGCCTACGACATCGAACTGCACGCTCCGTACCGAGTCCGAGTTTTAAAGTTAGTCCCGGTGGGCGATCGCATCGAAATCGAAAACTACGCGATCGAAAACGAAGCACAATTTTACGGAGCCTCCCGCGATCTCCAACGGCTGCAAGAACTCAAAAAAGCCGAATTTAAACTAATGCCTGGGTGTACCTTTATTACGCACTGGACGGGCAATAGCTTCAAAGGGTTTGTGGAACCCGGAAAAGGCTGTATGGTGGTCAGAAAGGGCAAAAACACCTATCTAGACAGCGAATTCGAGATCGACCAAGACAAATTTATTAGTCACGATCGCGGGCGCGACCCAGAAACCGACGCCCACGTCTGGGGAGCCCTCGCCGGCCCCTTTGAATTCACCCGCCGGGCCAGCTTCGCCGACGAAATTCAGGTTTAATACAAAAAAACCAGGGGCGATTTAGCAAAGAACACCCTTGATTAAAGGTTCACAATGCACCATTACCTGATACATTAACCCAGTATTGGCAAGCAAGATTCACCGTTGATTTATGAAAGTCCTGGTTATTGGTGGCGATGGCTATTGCGGTTGGGCAACCGCACTCTACCTTTCCAACAAAGGTTACGAAGTTGGCATCCTCGACAGTTTCGTGCGACGGCACTGGGATCGGGAACTGTGCTGCGACACCCTCACTCCCATTGCACCGATTCAGCAACGACTCCAGGGATGGCAAGATTTAACGGGTAAGTCGATCGACTTGTTCGTCGGTGACATCACCAACTACGATTTTCTCAGCAAAACTATGAGAAAATTTGCACCAGAGGCTGTAGTCCATTTCGGCGAACAGCGTTCGGCACCTTTCTCGATGATCGATCGCGAACACGCAGTCCTCACCCAAGTCAACAACGTAGTTGGGACACTCAACCTGCTGTACGCCATTCACGAAGATTTCCCCGACTGTCACTTGGTGAAATTGGGGACAATGGGCGAATATGGCACGCCGAATATTGACATCGAAGAAGGCTATATCACGATCGAACACAACGGCCGCAAGGATACACTACCCTATCCCAAACAGCCAGGAAGTTTTTATCACCTTTCCAAAGTCCACGATTCCCACAATATTCATTTTGCCTGCAAAACCTGGGGTTTAAGAGCCACCGACTTAAATCAGGGAGTCGTCTACGGCGTACTCACAGATGAAACCGGCATGGACGAACTGTTAATCAACCGTTTAGACTACGACGGAGTATTCGGTACAGCATTGAACCGATTTTGCGTTCAAGCTGCGATCGGTCATCCTTTGACAGTTTACGGAACAGGCGGACAAACCCGCAGCTTCTTGGATATTCGGGATACCGTGCGGTGCGTGGAATTGGCGATCGCGACTCCTGCTGAACCTGGACAATTCCGAGTCTTCAACCAATTCACCGAAAAATTCAGCGTCGGCGATTTGGCTGCATTGGTGCAAAAAGCAGGCATGGCAATGGGATTAAAAGTAGAAATCAACCACCTCGAAAATCCCAGAGTCGAGAAAGAAGAACATTATTTCAATGCCAAAAACACTAACTTGCTAGACCTCGGTTTGCAACCGCACTATCTCTCAGATTCCCTGCTCGATTCTCTGTTGTATTTTGCTACAAAATATCAGCACCGTGTCGATCAAAATCAGATTTTGCCGAAGGTTTCTTGGCGGTAAATTCTGGCATCTACCTGCGGGGAAAGAGATTTTTTAACGAACCGCGAAGGCGCGAAGGGCGCGAAGGAAGAGAAAAGAAGGGAAGAGAAGAGAAGGGTTCGCAAGTTCTGAATGGGTTTCGATCTATCTTTTGCTCTCTTGCTCTGTGCCCTCTGTGGCCTCTGCGGTTAATTTAAAAATGGTATAAAGACTAGGATGATCATCGGTTTCCTAAATAATTTATTATGAAAATTGCTCTGTTCACTGAAACTTTCCTGCCGAAAATAGACGGCATTGTCACCAGACTGATTCACACTGTAGATCACTTGCAGCGATCGGGCGAACAAGTTCTGATCTTTTCTCCAGATTACGGAATTACAGAATACAAAGGAGCTAGAGTTTACGGTGTTGAGGGTTTGCCTTTACCTATGTACCCGGAATTGAAAATGGCACTTCCCAGTCCGGCTGTTGGTCGCGAATTAGAGCAGTTTAAACCGGATATTATTCATGTTGTCAATCCCGCTATTTTGGGATTGGGCGGCATATATTATGGCAAAAAGCTCAACATTCCGATTTTGGCTTCTTATCACACCCATTTACCTAAATATTTGCACCACTACGGTTTTGGAATGCTCGAACCTTTATTGTGGGAATTGCTCAAAAGCGCTCACAATCAAGCTGAACTAAATCTGTGCACTTCGACTGTAATGGTTGAGGAACTAACAACTCACGGGATCGATCGCGTAGACTTATGGCAGCGGGGTGTCGATACTGAAATGTTTGTACCTGAATTGGCTAGTCGAGAAATGCGATCGCGCCTTTCCCAAAATCACCCAGACGGTCCCCTATTGCTTTATGTCGGCCGCCTCGGCGCAGAAAAGGAAATCGAAAGCATCAAACCAGTTCTCGAAGCAATTCCAGAGGCCCGCCTCGCCCTCGTCGGAGATGGCCCCCACCGACAAACCCTCGAACAATATTTTGCCGGCACCCCCACAAATTTTGTCGGCTACCTCAAGGGCCAAGAACTAGCCTCTGCTTACGCATCTGCTGATGCCTTCATTTTTCCCTCCCGCACCGAAACCCTGGGCTTGGTGCTCCTAGAAGCGATGGCTGCGGGCACGCCCGTAGTCGCGGCACGCAGTGGCGGAATTCCTGATATCGTCACTGACGGCGTTAACGGATATTTGTTTGACCCCGCCGATGAAGCAGGTGCACTCACCGCCACTAGGCGTCTGTTTGCTAACCCCGAAGAACGGGAAACCCTGAGCAAAAGCGCCCGCCGAGAAGCTGAACGCTGGGGTTGGGCCGCCGCTACTAACCAACTGCGACGCTACTATCAATCGGTGATTTTTGCCCAGTCTATGCCCTCCGTTGCGTGACGCAACCATAACAGCGCAACGGCACCCCATCTCCTCCGACTAGCCCCCCTGTCATGTGTCGTGCCTTCTTTGATACTCTTTGATATCCTCTTTGATATCATCTGCTGCCCAGATTCCGGTAGCTATTCTCCTGTTAGGTTTAACATTAAACTATCAGTAAGCTTTGCAGGTATGTCTGTACCGTGGCAATCTGCGTCTTCTTCTGACCGGATACGATCGCCGATCGCGCTAAAACAGTCACTCCGGGCAACCGTAGAACACGGAGCGTAAAATCCAGAAGGGTTGATACTGAAACGGTTTGCACCGCCGCACTCTTTGATAACACTCTTTGATAACACTCTTTGATAACAGGTTACGCCGAGCCACAGGTCAATCTACCCCCCCCTGAGAAAGCAGTTAATCATGACATTCCCCGATGCTGGTAGCGTTCTGGCTACACTGACTCAAGTCAATTTGATGGGGGCATTGACCTCCCGTGTTAAGAGCCTGCCAGTTCCTGAATTAGTGTGCCTGCTGGACTTTATCACGGCTGAATTTCAGCAATTTATCCGGGCGATGGATCTGATCAACAATGAAGCCCTCGAAACTCTCTTAGATCAACTGTTAGATGCCTTCACTGTTAAAATCGGTCAAATTCTGCAAGCAGACCAGACGACAATTTTTTTGGTGGATTATAGCAAAAATCAACTTTGGCACAAAACTGTCAATGTTAGCACGGGCATAGATGTAGAAATTCGCTTGCCGATGGATGCAGGCATTGTAGGCTACGTAGCCACTACCGGAAAATTAGTAAATGCTGCTGAGGCTCGCGATCACGAGCATTTTAATTCCGAAGTTGATGAACCTCCGGGCTACCACATCAACACTATCCTCTGTATGCCGATTTTTAGCAGCAAGAGCCAAGGTGAACCCCTAGCGGTGGTCAGACTGTTAAATAAAGCTGGCAATGTTCCTTTTAGCGAGGAAGATGAACAGCAGTTTCGGGTTTTTGCTGATTCGATTGGGATTATTCTCGAAAGCTGTCAGTCTTTCTACGTCGTGGCCCGTAACCAGCGAGGGGTGGCGGCACTTTTGCGAGCCACCACGACTTTGGGTCAAAGTCTTGACTTGGAAACAACTTTGCGATCGGTTATGGATCAAGCTCGCGATTTGATGCAGGCCGATCGCAGTACCCTATTTTTGCTAAATCGGGAAACCAACGAACTCTGGACAAAAGTAGCTAAGGCTGATGGCAAAACGATCGTAGAAATCCGCATTCCTGCTAATAAGGGAATTGCTGGTTACGTCGCTTCTACAGGTCAAACTCTCAATATTACAGATGCTTACGACGATCCCCGCTTTGACCCCTCTACTGACCAGCAAACGGGATATCGCACTCGCACTGTCTTGTGTATGCCGGTGCATAACGCTAAAGGTGAGTTGATCGGGGTGACTCAGCTCATTAATAAGAATCAAGGTAGCTTCACGAGTTCCGATGAAGAGTTTCTGCGAGCGTTTAATTCCCAAGCGGGAATGGCACTGCAAAATTCTCAACTGTTTCAAAATGTGATGGTGGAAAAGCAGTATCAGAAAGATATGCTGCAAAGTCTTTCTGATGCAGTAATTTCTACGGATTTGAAGGGGCGAGTTGTGACGATCAACGAAGCGGCGCTAGAATTGTTGGGCTGTCCGGTAAATCAAGCTAAAAGCAAACATAATCCCCAGCTTTGGGAAGATAAACTTGTGAATCGCTATGTTTGGGAAGTAGTGCCGATCGACAATTTGCAATTTCGACTGGAAGACAGTCTCAAAAATGCTGCCAGACATTACGTTCCCGAACAAAGTTTAATTTTGGGACTGTTGGTGGAAAAACCCCTAAATTCCCAACCAAAAGAAGCAGAAGAAGCAGAAGAAGAAGAAGAAGCAGAAAGTTATATTTTGGCAGTGCCAGATCGGGAAAACCCCGGTTTATATTACGCTTGGGGCGAAAACATTGCGTGGACTGAAGAAGTCGCACTGGCAGAATTAATTAATTCCCAATCTTTATTTTCACTTCCCCATGCTGCGCTATTTCACCCCTATTGTCCCCTCCCCATCTCCGGCCCTCAAATTAAAAGAATTGAACGCAGTTTGAATTTGACTGTCAACCCGCTGATTAATCCAGAAGGCGGCGTGCGGGGCGGTTTGGTGGTACTCGAAGATATCAGCCACGAAAAGCGGATGAAAAATACTATGTACCGCTATATGACTCCCGAAGTCGCAAACCAAGTGCTCGCCTTGGGCGAAGACGCGCTGATGGTGGGCGAACGCAAAGAAGTGACTATTTTATTTTCTGACATTCGCGGCTATACCACACTGACCGAAAATCTGGGAGCATCGGAAGTTGTAGCTCTGCTGAATCAGTATTTTGAGACGATGGTGGAGGCCGTTTTCCACTGCGAAGGTACTTTAGACAAGTTTATCGGCGATGCTTTAATGGCGGTCTTCGGCGCGCCCTTGCCGCTCCATCCTCCCGAAATTCACGGTTGGAAGGCCGTTCAGTCGGCTTTGGACATGAGGCGGCGACTCAAAGAGTTTAACGATTCTCGCCCTCTTGAAGCTCCTTTTCGCTTCGGTATCGGGATTAGTTCTGGAGAGGTGGTTTCGGGAAATATTGGTTCCCAAAAGCGCATGGATTACACGGTGATTGGGGATGCGGTGAATTTGAGTTCGCGCTTGGAACAGCTTACTAAGGAGTACGGTTGCGATATTATTTTGAGTGAGTTTACTTATAGTTTGTGCAGCGATCGCATTTGGGTGCGAGAGTTGGACAAGGTGCGGGTTAAGGGCAAAAATCAGCCTGTGGGTATTTACGAGTTGCTGCAAATTAGTTCCGATCCCCTAGATGGGGAAACCCAGAGGTTTTTGGAACTTTACAAAAACGGTCGTGCTGCTTTTATTTCTCGAAATTTTCAGAAAGCTCTGGGTTTTTTTGAGGCTGCTTTGATGATGCGACCGAGCGATCGACCTGTCGAAGTTCACATCGATCGCGCTTTGAGCTATTTGGAAGTGCCTCCACCGGACGACTGGGATGGGGTGCATACTATGACAACAAAGTAGTCGATTATATTACAGCCGAGTCTCAAAAAGTAGAAAATTTGCCAAGGGTTTTGAGATATTCCTTATGACAGATTTAACAAGTGGAGAAATGTGAAACCATAAATGCGATGCCATATTAAACAGTCCTGGACCAAAAGTGTCTGTGTCATCCTGAGAGTAGCGAACCATCTCCGAGATGCTTCGCTACTCTCAGCATGATAGAACGACGTTGAAATGCATCCAGGCCTATTAAAGTTAGTATTGATTTTCAGGTCAAGAATTAAATGAAATATTTATCGGTTCCGAATGCTACTAAAGTCGATCGCATTTTGGTGGTCGATGATGCTCCAGATAATGTCTTGTTAGTGCAGACAATTCTGGAAGAAGAAGGTTACGAAATTAGCACTGCGGATAACGGCTTTTCCGCTTTGAAGCAAATTGACAAGTCGGTTCCCGATTTGGTATTGCTAGACGTAATGATGCCGGGAATGGACGGTTACGAAGTCACCAAGCGAATGAGGCAAAATACAGGAGTTGCCGTTCATCCCCATTTTGCTGATCACGGCTCACGACAATGCTAGCGTCGCCCAAGGATTGGACATGGGAGCCGACGATTTTATCCGTAAACCGGTGGAAATGGACGAACTGCTCGCCCGAGTGCGATCGCTCCTGCGCCTTAAACACAGCGTAGACGAGCGAAATTCGATCGCCCTTCAACGAGAAGATTTTGTCTCCCGACTCGCTCACGACTTGCGTACCCCCCTCGTAGCGGCCGATCGAATGCTAACTTTAATGCAGCAAGGAGCTTTGGGAGAAATCTCCCTCCCCATGCGCGACGCTTTCGGTACGATGGTTCGCAGCAACAAAAACCTGATCGATATGGTAAATATGCTGCTGGAAGTCTACCGCTACGAAGCAGGCCGAAAATCTCTGAGTTTCGCTGCGGTTGACTTGCGGCAACTCATAACTGAGGTAGCTGAAGAACTCGCACCCTTAGCCGATGCTAAAGGTTTGTCGCTGAATTTAGACTTGACAGAAAGTGCAGAAAGTGCACCCATTGCTAAGTATCCGGGCGATCGCCTGGAGTTGCACCGTTTGCTGACAAATTTAATCGGAAATGCGATTAAATTTACCGACAGCGGCTCCATAGACATTCGCTTAAAAGCGGCTAATTCTCCAGCTTTTACTAGCTTCACAAACCAACCGCTGGCCTGGGTAATAATTGAAATCCAAGATACCGGTGCCGGCATTTCCCTAGCCGAACAAACAAAGTTATTTGAAAGGTTTGGGCCGGGAACTCACAAGCGCTCCGGTAGTGGTTTGGGGCTGCATTTGTGTCGCCAAATAGTGGAAGCTCACCGTGGCACGATTGAGGCAAAATCAGAGTTGGGCAAAGGGAGTTTGTTTACGATTCGCTTGCCTTGTTAGAGGGATAGAGTTGAGTTTTGTGCTGCGGGCGATCGGATTTGATCTAGGATCGATTGTATTAAAAATAGAATACCTATCAAGGGCGAAGAAACGAGCGAGATTCTTCGCTTCGCTCAGAATGACAGACACCCTTCTGCGTAATTATAGCAGTCGCCAAGGCGCTTTGAGCATCGTTCCCTGAGTGGAGCGGTGCCCTGAGCGTAGTCGAAGGGTCGAAGGGTCAAAGGATTCAACGGTTATCAATGCCTTAACCACCTTGGCGGTTGCTATACTGTAACAAAGAACTCATAACCGCTATGCCTAATTGTCCGGTGTGTGCTACTGAATACATAGAAGAAAAAGCAGAGTTTTGCTCAACTTGTGGCTGGGATTTGACACCGTACCCGCAGCGTTCTAAGCTTGCCAAAGCTTATTTAAAAAAAGAACAAGTTAGATTGCAGTGGGCAAAGCAAATGTGGGAATTTGCCCGCACTCAACTAAATTGGTCAGCGCGATTTGATGAGTTGCAAGGACAATTGCAGCAAGGTGCGATCGATCGCACTTACCTTCAATCTCAACTAGAATGGGTTTTGTACCGCCTCGAACAACTAAACCCAGAAGCTATTGCTAGCACTCTACTGCGACTGGAAGAGAAAATAGGCGAAATGCCTGACCAAACTCCCGCACTGTCTGAAGTCGGGATGGACTACCGGCAACTGACAAAGCTGTTAGAAACTAGAAAATGGCGCAAAGCTGACGAACATACTTGGGAAATTTTGCTTCAGATAACTTTGAGGGAAGAGGAAGGTTGGCTGAGTGCAGCGGATATTGACAGTTTTCCTTGTACAGATCTTCGCACGATCGACCAACTATGGCAACGCCACAGCAACGGGCGGTTTGGCTTGAGCGTACAGCAGCAGATTTGGGAAAGTGCAGGCGGTAAATATACAGAATTTTGCGATCGAATCGGCTGGAGAGTCAAGGACATTTGGAAATTCTACGAAGAGCTCTCCTTTAGTGACAATTCTGTGCCCGGACATCTCCCCGTAACTGCATGGCGACGGCGCGCTTGTTACGGTGCCGGAAAACTCACCGCAGCAGAAAACTTTACCCGCATCTCTTCGAGACTTGCAGCTTGCGATGGGTCAACAGCTTAATTTCAACAGTCCTGGATGCAAAGCCTATGTGTCATTCTGAGCGTAGCGAAGCATCGAGCGAGATGCAAAGCCTACGCGACTAATGACAGAATTACGTTGAAATGCCTAAGTCCTGCCAAATTAAAAATCCCAAATCGACATAAGCTGCTATAATCGTAACGGTTCAGCAACTGGGGCTGTGGCTCAGATGGATAGAGCAAGCGCCTCCTGAAGAATCGGGCACCTTGGCGGGAAACTCCAGGAGTGAATGTGGTCAAATTCGGTGAAACCTAAAGAGTTAATAGGTTCCTATGACTCTAAGGCAATACCAAGCCAAGCCTGAATTCATGCGATTATGCGATCGCAATTATGTGAATCAGGAAGGTCTAGAGACTAGACGGCCACCACCTAAAGGCTGCAAGCCTACGGTGAAGGTATAGTCCAGAGA
>DMYK01000150.1:11476-12615 GCA_003483675.1 Microcoleaceae cyanobacterium UBA11344 | reverse complement strand
AAATAGTCCACCGTCCAGTTAGCTTGACGCTGGATCATGTGAAACGGGTAAGTGTGAGTCACGCCCACTACCTGAATCCCCGCTTTTTTGGCCGCTTGAATCCCAGCAAAAGTATCTTCCACCGCCAAACACTCCCCCGATCGCAGATTCCAGTCTGGATATTTCTGATTCATAAGTTCCACAGCTAACAAATAGCCGTCTGGTGCTGGCTTACTCGCCGTCTTGTCATCACCTGCGACAATTAACTCAAAATTTTCTGCCAAACCAGCCCGATTTAACACCAATTCTAGATCCGATCGCATGGCACCGCTAACTACCGCCATTTTGAGTCCCTCAGCCCTAATTTGAGCAATAAAGTCTGCTAAACCCGGATAAATCGGCAAAGTTTCCAGACTATCTATTTTTGCCTTATAAGCTTGAGCTTTGCGGAGTAGCAACCGTTGGAGGTAAACTTCTGTCAGAAATCGTCCTCTACGATTGAACAGTTCGACAAGACAAGCGCGATCGCTCCTCCCCAAACAAACTTCTCGAAACTCCCCGCGTTTGAGCTGGAGATTTTCCTCAAGCATCAATTGATCGATTATTTGCTCGTGAATCGGCTCGTCATTAATAATAACGCCATTAAAATCAAATAAAACTGCTTTAAGAGTCATTAGAAGAAGGAAGAAGGAAGAAGGAAGAAGGAAAAAGGAAGAAGGAAAAAGGAAGTTAGTAGGGGCGGGTTTTACCAACCATCTCAACCTAAAACTAACCATCTATGAAACCCGCCCCCACAAGGCGAAAAATACACCTCAACCATACATCAAGCAGGAGCCGGAAAGCCCTGTAAATCNNCGATCGCCCTGACTCCATCCCCTCGCCGCCCGCACCAGATCTAAATCTTCACCCGGAAGAGGTTTAACGCCTTGCGTCACCTGATGCACCCACCAGTGTTCCTGAGTTTGCACTGTAGCAAATCCAGCAGCCCCCATCCAAGCATCGACACTCCCAGCAGCATAAGACTTAATATAAGGCTCCTCGAATACCTCTGTCAGCCACTCCGTCTGCTGCAAAGTTTTCTGGTTCCCATCCAAAATTACCACTTGTCCCCCAACCCCCAGCAGCCGAAAACTTTCTCGCAAAATTGCCCGCGATACAGC
>DMYK01000150.1:11027-11447 GCA_003483675.1 Microcoleaceae cyanobacterium UBA11344 | reverse complement strand
GGAAAACCCACGCTTTCAGCATTACCATGCCGCCACTCGATGTTCAATCCGGCTTTTTGAGCTTTAATCTCGGCAACTACCAGCATATAAGGCGACAAGTCTAGGCCGACAACTTCCGCTTCAGGAAAGGCTTGCTTGAGCATTAGCGTGGTCGAACCGGTGCCGCATCCCAAATCGATGATTCGGCGCGGCTTAACCTGTACTGCGTCAATTAAGCCTTGCCTGACGACTGTTTCGTGAGGAGGCAAAACATATTGAGTAATCGGATCGTAGGAAACGGCGGCACTGGGGTTGAGGTAGCCGCCTTTAATGCCGTGAAAGTTTTGGCTGCTGTAATATTGGGGATAAACTAGGTCTGGTTGTCGGTGGCGATCGCCTGCTTGTTCCCAGTCCATACTTTGGTAAAATCGGGAGATTGCT
>DMYK01000150.1:1606-10974 GCA_003483675.1 Microcoleaceae cyanobacterium UBA11344 | reverse complement strand
CACTGTGTTAATAGTTATAATTATAATAACCAACCTGGTTTATTTGGTAAGAAGTTCGTCCAGAACTGTTAGCTTTATAGTCCTGGACGAACTAACAACCTAATTATGTCATTCTTCAGCGAAGAATCTCAAACCTTTGCAACACCGTTACAATGCGTAATTCCTGTTTAAACAAAGCTGTTTTTTGCTGCTGACTTATTCCCTCTGACTTCTGACTTCTGACTTCTGACTTCTGACTTCCCCTTATGAATAGGAATCTCCACAGAAAACTCCGTGCCGCCGCCTGGAGGTTTAGAAATATTGATGCTGCCACCATGTCCGTCAACTACAATTTTGTAGCTAATAGCTAACCCCAAACCAGTCCCTTTACCAACAGGCTTGGTAGTAAAAAATGGGTTAAAAATTTTGTCTTTAATGCTGTCAGGAATGCCAGGCCCGTTATCGGCGATCGCCACTTTGAGAAACTTCGTACCATTTTTGACAAATACTGCCGTGGAAATAGTAATAATTTTATCCGGGCGATCGCTCTCGATCAAGGCATCAATCGCGTTGTTCAGCAAGTTCATAAACACCTGATTTAGCTGAGAGGGATAGCACTCGACTAAGGACACATTTCCGTAGTATTTGACTACACAAACTTCCTTTTTGAGGCGGTTGGATAGCAGCAGCAAGGTATTGTCAATACCTTCGTGAATATCCGCCATTTTTTGGTCAGATTCATCAAGTCTCGAAAAGTTACGCAAGGAAAGAACTATCTGACGAATCCGTTCAGTTCCTATTTTCATAGAACTCAACATTTGGGGCAAATCTTCTTCGATAAAATCCAAATCGATCGACGCTGCAAAATCTTCTATTTCCGGGGGAATCTCTGGAAAAGCTTGTTTGTATAAACTCACCAATTCCAATAAGTCTTCAAGATATTTGCTGGTGTAGGGCAAATTAGCAAAAATGAAGTTAACTGGGTTATTGATTTCGTGGGCAATCCCAGCGACCATTTGACCTAGAGATGACATTTTTTCGCTCTGAACTAAATGAGTTTGAGTTTTTTTGAGTTCAGTTAAAGCGCTGTTGAGTAGTTTTACTTGGTCTTGAGTTTGACTGTAAAGGTGAGATTGAGTAATGGCGATCGCCAGTTGGTCGGCCACAGCTTTTAACAGTTGAATTTCCTCCCCACTCCAAAACCAATGAGTAGCGTGACTGCAAATTAAATAACCCTGCGACTGGCTTTGAGTCAGGACTGGTACAGCTAAATAACTGTTAGCTTTTAATTGTAAAGATTGATTGTTTCCCTCGGCAAAAGTGTCGCTACCAAGCAGAATTGGCTCGCTTTTTTCTAGCCGCATTGACAAATTATTTATGCAGTAAGGAGCAAACTTTTTGACTGGTTTCGGATTGTCAGATTGACCAGATTCCCACAGGATTTGTAACATTTGCTGTTGCGGTTCGTACCAACCAAAACCAGCCCGTTCTAGATGCAGCAAATTTACTATTTCTTCTACTGTACTTTGCACGATTTGGTCTAATTCTAGGGAGGCGCGAATCCGTCCAGAAATCCGGTTGAGCATGGCTTCTCGCTCGGCTTGAGCGCGATTGCTTTCGGAGGAGTAAATTAGCCAAATTGCTGCTAGCATTGCCGGCCCGATCAGTCCGGCGACGACGGATGTCAACAAATTTAATGCTTGTAGTTGAGATTCAATATTTTCGCGGGGAATTACTAAAGCCATTGACCAGTTAACTTCATCGAGGGGAGTATAGGCGACATAAACCCATTTGTGATCTATTTTTACCAGTTCGATGTTGGTATGGCGATCGGTCATTTGGCGCGCAATTGCTGCTAAGGCGGGGTCTTTTGAGTTTAAAAAGCTATTGGCAAGCTGGTCGCTATTTCCGATTAAGTTATTATTCGGGTGCACAATTGGCGATCCTTTTGAGTTGAGCGCAAAAGCATAACTGTCTGAACCGTAGCTCAAGCTGTTCGCCACATTTGTTACTCGGTCTAATTTAATACTGCCTGAGAGGACTCCAATTACTTGATTGGGAGTGGGAGGCAATGCCAAAATTGGAGCTGCAATTGTGATCGAGGGAACTTTTGTAGTGCGGCTAATCAGCGGGTCGGAAACGTTTACCTTTCCGGCCATTGCTGTTTTAAAGTATTGGCGGTCTTTCACGTTCGTGCGATCGCCTAAAGTGTTTTGAAACTCGCCATCTGGTTGAATTAATGACAGGATAAAATACTCTTTTAACCTGTATATTTCTCCTTGCAAGCTGGGTTCAGCTAATTGCCAATTGAGAGTACGAATAGTAGGAGAGTAAGCGATGGTTTCTATTTCTGCTTGGCGGCTGCTCAGCCAGCGGTCGATTTCGTCGCTGCCTTTTTCTAGTTTTAATAGTGCTATTTCCTTTAAATTGTCCAGTATTAATCCGCGCACAAAAAAATAGCTGACGCAAGCAGTAGCGCTAATTGTTAAAGCCGTGCTGCCCAGAATTAGCAGAGTCAGCAGGTGGCGACGCTGCCGTCTGTGCTGCCAAAGACTGTGCAGTTGCTGCCAGCGAGATTGAGCCTCGCCGCTGAGGTTTTGCCAAAAAAGGCGCAGCTTTTTCGTTGGCTTGGGTGGCTGTGCAGAGACAGCGCAGGCTTGATTTGCAGGGTTTTGCATCATCAAATTTTCTCTCTTGAGTCAATCCATTTTAGATTAAAGAATTAAAGAATTAAAGAATTAAAGAATTGAAGAATTGATGTCACCCTGAACCGACCCCAGGGATACATCCGTTCTCTGGTCGATCGGATACCAAGTTTTTTCGCTGATTCACTGGCTGTACCGAGGGCTTGTACCCTGGATGCTTTCAATCGAGGTCAGCCGATTTGAGATGGGAGATTTGAGAATTAATCGTTACTTTACGAGATCTTTAATATCTATCTAGTTTGCACTATAACAAATTATAACAAACACAGGGAAAATACGGATTTTTCTGAATTAGGAATGTATTCTAATTTCAGCAAAAATCCGTATTGACAAAGTTGCTAGTTGATGGGACAGCGTTAAGGGGAAATTTTCTCGTCTAAAGCTTTTTTGGCAATGCGGGTGGCGTAGACGGTGACTGCGATCGTTGCTACCAAACCAATGCCGTAAACAGCCCACTCAGCAGCCGTGCGCGATCGCCCTTTTTCCCCCAGTGCAGCCAAACTCCCAGCCAGGGAACCGATGTAAACATACATGACAGTTGCGGGGATCATGCCGATCCAAGATGCGAAAAAATAATCTTTAAAAGATACCTGCGTCACTCCAAAAGCATAGTTAAGTAAATTAAACGGGAAAATAGGAGAAAGCCGCGTCAGTAAAACAATTTTCGCTCCTTCTCTCTTCACTGCTTCGTCAATGGCTTTGAATTTCTGATTGTTTTCTATCTGCTTGGAAACCCAGTCGCGAGTTAAATATCGCCCTGTTAAAAAAGCACAGGCTGCCCCTAATGTGGAACCAACAGAAACGCAAATTGAACCGCCAACTACTCCAAATAAAACCCCCGCACCCAGAGTCAACAAAGAACCTGGAATAAACAGAACTGTTGCCACAATGTAAATTAGAATAAAAGCTGCCGGGCCCCAAGGGCCGAGATTGCCGATCGACTCCAGGGCATTTTTCAGAATTCCTTGAAAGTTAAAAAACTGAGCCGCCACAATTAAGGCGACAGCTAAACCAATCCCTAAAATCAGCTTCCACCGATTTGATGGCGGCGGATTTTCAGCGATTTGCGATCGCGAATCATTCATTACTTAAACTCTCTACTCTAAATTGCATACACCGTCGTTTCCAAGGTAGGGACAGGGCAGTGCCGTGTCCCTACTGTATTGCTTAAATCAAAGTGCCGCCGCAACTAGAACCTGAACCAGCCGTACAGCCGTAACAATAAGCAGCAGTTTGCACCTCTTGAATCAAATCTAAACTGCCAGTTTCGAGCAATTTAGCGACTGTGATGGTTTCACCTGTGCGAGTTTTAGCCGGCCGATTTTCCATCTGGTTAAAATCGCAGTCGTAGACATTGCCCAAATAGTCGATCGACAATTCATTGCGACACATTAAATGTTCCACAGTATTAGGATTAAAATTATCCTCCAAAAACCCAAGATAAGGTTGGTGCAGCTTCTTGTGTTCCAAATGAAACTTTGTCCGTCCCACCGGCAAATTAGTAATCGTGAACAATTGATTGAAACAAATACCAAAATGTGCTGCTAAATAAACCTGATAATCTCGCTCTAACTTACCCTGTTCCGGTGTCAGAGAAAACTTTTCTGTAGTTGGCACTTGCGGATTATAAACCAAATCCAGAACTAAATTTGCATCTTTGCCATAGCCTAATTGATTTAGATTTTGCAGCGCCAGAATCGAACCATCAAAAACGCCACTACCGCGCATTTTGTCAACATTATCAGCTTGGTAACAGGGAAGAGACGCAATAATTCTGAGTTGGTGTTTCGCGCAATATTCTGGAATATCTTCAAACCCTTTTTCCCAGTAAATTGTTAAATTAGAACGAACAATTACCTCTTTTCCTGTCGCCCTTGCAGCTTCCGCCAACGGTTTAAAACCGTAAAGCATTTCGGGAGCACCGCCGGTGAGGTCAACAGTTTGAATTTGGGGAAATTTGCGAATTATTTCAATTAATTGGTCGCAAATTTCCGGTGAAAGTTCCTCAGTTCGTTTCGGGCTAGCTTCTACATGACAGTGAGTGCAAGCAAGGTTGCAGCGTTTCCCTAGATTAATTTGTAAAACTGTAATTTGCTTTTTAGTTAAAGCTGAGTTGAGTTTGTTTTTGAAAGGCGTTACTGCGGTCTGAATCATGTGCTAGTCTGGTTAGTTTATGTTCACAACAGATTTAGAGGCGTTCTGGTGGAACGCCTCTCATAATTTAGCACTAATTATAATAGTCCTGGACGCATCAAAACCTTCATAACCGGGTTTTTTGCTATTTTTGCGGGCTGTAACGCCTCTTCTCACCAAAAAACTCCTGGTGGTTGAGCGAAGTCGAAACCCTGACTACCCGTGCGATCGCGAACTATTAATCTTATTTGAGAGATTCAACTAATGTTTCAACTCGTGCTTTAATTTCATCTCGCACGCGGTGAAAAGTTTCGATGGGTTTTCCGTCGGGATCGTCGAGTTGCCAATCTTCAAACACTTCTCGCAATACCCACGCTTCCGGTAAATTGACACCGCAGCCGCACAAAGAAATTACGGCATCGTAGTCTTCTGCATTGAATTCGCCTAACGGATTGGATGTTTGATCTGTGATATCAATGCCGATTTCGGACATGACTTGAATGGCTGTCGGATGCACTCTGCTTGATTCTAACCCAGAACTGGTGACTTCAATTTTGCCGGCTCCGATGATTTTAGCGAATCCTTCTGCCATTTGCGATCGGCAGGAGTTTCTTTTGCAAACAAACATTACTTTTTTCATGGTTTTGGTTAGTTGTAAGTTGTTAATTTTTAGTCTCGGCGGTTAGAAACCGCGAAGTTTTACGGGCACACAAACGAAGTCTGCCTCCGCAGACTGAAGAAAAATTCTTGATTCTTCAACCCGCGAAGGCGGGTTTTGTCTGTGTAGCCGCGATCGCAAATCGCCCGGTGATTTCAATCGCCCGGTGTTTCAAGCGCGCGATTTGCAACGGCGATCGCCTCTTTGGCCGCTTTTTCCTGGCGTTCGCTGTGGCGATCGGTCAAATAGTCAACTTCCTCCCGCAACAACAGAGTAAACTTGTACAGTTCCTCCATGACATCAATAACCCGATCGCGATAAGGCGAATCTTTCATTGTTCCATCCTCATTAAACTCCTGATAAGCCTTAGCAACCGAAGACTGATTAGGAATCGTAAACATCCGCATCCAGCGGCCCAAAATTCTCAAAGTATTCACAGCATTAAAAGACTGCGAACCGCCGCTAACTTGCATCACCGCCAAAGTTCTGCCTTGAGTCGGTCTGACAGCCCCAATACTCAAAGGAATCCAGTCAATTTGGTTTTTCATAATGCCCGTAATATTGCCGTGCATTTCTGGACTAGACCAGACTTGACCCTCCGACCACAGGCTCAATTCCCGCAACTCTTGAACCTTGGGATGAGTATCATGAACACTACCATAAATCGGTAATTCCAGAGGATTAAAAAACCTAACTTCTGCACCGAAATCTTCAATAATTCGAGCCGATTCTTCCGCCAACAAGCGGCTGTAAGAGCGCTCTCGCAAAGAGCCGTATAAAAACAGAATTCTCGGTTTGTGTGTAAATTTGTTCATGAAATTCTAGCAATTGGAATTGGGAAGACAACGAGGGTCTCGCAGCGATGCTGTTTCTGGTTTTCGGGGAAACCAAAATGCGGTTTTCTTGCAGAATTCTACCAACATTAACATCACTGGAACCTCAATTAAAACACCGACTACTGTGGCCAAGGCTGCACCTGAGTTTAAGCCAAAAAGCATGACAGCCGTAGCAATCGCTACCTCAAAATGATTGCTGGCACCAATCAGCGCGGCAGGTGCTGAATCTTCGTAGCACAGATTGAGTTTTAAAGCTGCTACATAAGAAATCAGGAAAATGAAGTTTGTCTGGATAAACAGAGGCACAGCAATTAAAAGAATGTGCAGAGGATTGTTAATAATTAACTCTCCTTTGAAGGCAAACAAAAGAATTAGCGTAATCAAAAGGGCCGCCGTAGCAACTGGACTCAGATATTGCATAAACTCTCGCTCAAACCATTCTCGCCCTTTATGTTTAAAAATCCAGAAACGGCTATACATTCCGGCCGCTAAGGGCAAACCGACATAAATGAATACAGACAATACTATTGTCTGCCAAGGGACAACTAAATCATTTGCTGCTAACAGCCATCTGCCTAGTGGTGCATATAAAAATAGCATGGCTAGGGAATTAACAGCAACCATAACGAGGGTATGTCCTTGATTGCCGTAGGATAGATAACCCCACATTAAAACCATCGCAGTACAGGGAGCAATTCCTAATAATATTGTACCAGCAATGTAGGAACTAGCGATGGAAACTTCACTGCCACGAATTATTTCGGTGCCGGTAATCAAGGGGCGAAATAGCCAACCCAAGAAAAACTGAGAAAAGGCTACCATTGTCAATGGTTTGATGAGCCAGTTGACGACTAATGTTAAGATGACTGGTTTGGGCGTTCGCGCTGCATTTGCCGCTTGGGTAAAGTCAATTTTTACCATGATGGGATACATCATAAAAAATAGACAAATGGCAATAGGAATTGACACCTGATAAAAGCTGAGAGCATCAAGGGTGACGGCGACGCTGGGGAATAATCTACCGAGAATAATACCGCCTACAATGCAAAGGAATACCCAAAGGGTGAGATATCTTTCAAAAAAACTGAGCTTGCTTCCTGCTTGGACAGGTGAGTTAGTTGTTTGAGGATGGTTCATTTAGTTAACTGGTAAGGGAAAATTTCTGAGGAAAAATTAAAATTTAGCCTGCTGTCGCAATAACTCCCCAATTGTCGAGTCAAGCTGAGCCTTCCCACCAAAAACAGTCCCTACTTTGCCATTGTAGAAGTGCTGATAAATCAGTTGATATCCTTCTTTTGGCAAAGGAATATAACCCACAGAACTAACTAAGTTTGGAGCTCTGTTCATGTAGAATTCTACAAAGTTTCGCACCTCTACTTTATTTTGAGCCGAGTTGTAGCTGACATAGATAAATAGAGGTCGCGCCAGGGGCTGATATTGAGCTTTTTCAACAGTTTCGCGGGAGGGCAAAACTGCTCCTTTGCCGCTGTCAATACCTACAGCTTTCAATTTACTTTGGTTTTCTTCGTAATAGGAAAATCCAAAGTAACCTAAAGCATTTTCGTCTTTAATAACTCCCTGCACTAAAACTGTGTCGTCTTCACTGGCTGTATAGTCGGTGCGACTGGATTTTGCAGTACCTACTATTGCCTCTGTGAAATAGTCAAATGTACCGGAATCTTTGCCTGCACCGTAAAGGGTTATGGGTCGGTTTGGCCAATTAGGTCGAATCTGATTCCATTTGGTAATTTTACCTTGGGCGGCTGGTTCCCAAATCTTTTTCAATTCCTCTACATTAATGTCTTCTGCCCAGTCATTTTTGGGACTGACTACTACTGTGAGAGCGTCAAATCCGACAGGCAATTCGTAGTAGCGGATGCCAGCTTTGTTGCAGGCTTCCATTTCCTCTTGGCGGATTGGTCGTGAGGCGTTGCTAATGTCAGTTTCGCCGGCACAAAACTTTTTAAATCCGCCACCAGTGCCGGAGAATTCAACAGTAATTGATGCTTTTTTTGGATGTGTATTTTGATATTCTTTGGCCATCGCATCCGTAATTGGATAGACAGTGCTGGAACCGTCTATTTTAATGCTCTGGGATTCTGGCGACTGGACTTGTCCGCAGGAGCTGAGGAGCCCGATCGCACCGATTGTCAAAGCTATACCAAGTGCAAAAACCTTGGGCTTTTCTGCTGGGTTCATTGATTTTACCCAATGCTATAACTAAGGGTACTGTTGCATCATATCAATAAAATTTGATATGTCAAGTATGATGGAAGACAAATAGGCAATAAACACATTAAGAAATGTTGATGGGTTAATCTGCCTCGGAACAGGGGCGCGCAGGCAGGATCTGGCCGCATCGCCGATAGTCCGACAGGTACTGTTCCAGGGCGATAAACTGAGCTAGATTGAGGCTGTAGTAGATCCAGCGACCTTCTTGGCGGCTGCGGACTAAAGCTGCTTCCTTCAAGGTTTTGAGGTGGAAAGAGAGTTTGGACTGAGGGACCAAAAGTCGATCGCACAATTCGCAAACGCACAATTCCTGTTCCCGCAGCAACTCCAAAATCTGAATCCGCAGGGGGTCAGAAAGAGCGTGAAAGCCCGCAGCAATCAGTTTACCTGA
The DNA here is from genome assembly GCA_003483675.1 of Microcoleaceae cyanobacterium UBA11344. GTDB lineage: Bacteria > Cyanobacteriota > Cyanobacteriia > Cyanobacteriales > Microcoleaceae > Microcoleus. Next base: position 2,040 of record DMYK01000150.1, on the reverse strand, counting down.
AATTTGGGACTTTCCTACCAAATCCGGTGTAGTCGAATTTTTAAGCATCAATTATTCTGAAAACATCCATACACAACTTGATATTTTTTCCAGCTTGCTCCCAGAAAAATGGTGCATTTAATATCAAAATATCCTGCGGATTTGATATTACTTAGAATTCTCTACCCTGGCCGGCACATCTGTCAGTCCGGCTTTTTGCATCAGCGAGAGCACAGCTATAGATAGAATTCCCCCAATAATTGCACCGCCAACTATCAGGATGATGAATAATTTTTGCAGAGTTTTCTTCGTGGCTGGATGGTAAGCTTTCGGTAATCCTCCGTTTTCCCTGTCAGCTTCGTCGCGTTTTTGATTTAAGGGGTCTAGGGGATTGGATGGATTTGAGTTAAAGGGATTGGGTAGTTGATTCATGGCTGGCTTTGGTTAACTATAAC
>DMYK01000150.1:0-1500 GCA_003483675.1 Microcoleaceae cyanobacterium UBA11344 | reverse complement strand
TAAGATACAGGTTTTGTGCAGTCCCAAGGATTTTTATATGACGTTACACGAACTTCAAGACCGAGCACTGAGGTTGTCTGCCGAGGAGCGATGGCAGTTAATCAATGCTTTGATGCGATCGCTCCAACCGAAACCCCGATCGAAGGTGAAACTGAAGGGTTTAGCCGCGAGTTTAATTGGCATTGCGAAAACGGACGCGCCACCTCCTACAGATGCAGAAGTAAAGGCAATGTTAGATGAGCGGTTAGTACAAAAGTATCTGCGATCAAAGTTTTATTTGATACCAATGTTTTACTGGATGCAATGCTTGCCCGGGAACCTTTTTTAGCGGATGCTGCTTTTTTAATGAATGCAGTTGAATCGGGGCGAGTTGAAGGGTTTATGTCGGCGACAACGGTTACGGATGTGCATTATTTGGTTGGACGACAAACCAAGAGTTCTGAAGCTGCGATTTCCGCCGTAACTCGACTGTTGGCATTGATGGAAATTTGTGCGGTGGATCGAGAGGTTCTGGAGGAAGCGATAGCGCTGAGATTGCCGGATTTTGAAGATGCGGTGCAGATAGCCTGTGCGATCGAGTTAGATTTAGAGGCGATCGTTACTCGCGATGTGAATGGATTCGCAGGGTCGCCTATTCCCGTTTTGTCACCTCAATAACTGAGAAATCGGTTGCTCTAGCAGAGGGCTGAATTAATTAGGCGATCGGTGTTTCATCCCCGGCTTAAAAGCGCGAAAATGAAACACTTACAAAAAAAGGATCGCTATCTATTATCCTTCTGCTTTTGACAGGCGATCGAGAGAAATTGTTGCCGCCTCCGATACTTGAGAATTAGCATCTTTTGCTAAGTATTTCAACGCAGAAATGCTTTTGGCACTCGGCAAATTTCCCAAAGCTTCCGCTAGCCGCTGACGGATTAGCCAATCTTCTGACTGAGCAAAATTGAGAATGCGATCGATCGCCCCAATATCCTTAATTTCCCCCAAAGCAGAAATTGCCGCCTGCTGAATCACTACTTGTTCGCTTTCGAGAGCTTTCAGCAACACATCACGAGCTCGCGGATCTTTGAGATTCCCCAGAGAAACCGCAGCACTGAAGCGCACCAGCCATTCCGTATCCTCATAAAAAGCCCGCACCAAAGCCTCAAAAGCTCTGATATCTTCGAGATAGCCCAAAGCACCGGCAGCGTCAGCGCGAATCCCGTAATCCGGGTCACTTTCTAGCAATTTGATTAGAATGGGATAGCACTCTTCCGTCGGTTTAACTCCAAGAGCAAACACCGCCATCGATCGCACCTGCAAACTTTCGTCGTTCAAAACCTTTTTAATCAAAGGCACCGCAAGAGCAGCCGGCACATTCCGCAAGTTGGCCAAAGCTACCATTCGATCGGCTGAATTTTGGCTTTCTAACTTGGCTGCAATTTCCTTTAAGCTTAAAGTTGTCATTAGCGGTCAATCTTTTAGTAAAACTTTACATTTCGCTGATTTTCATTATAGGAGAGT
>DMYK01000439.1:4144-6711 GCA_003483675.1 Microcoleaceae cyanobacterium UBA11344 | reverse complement strand
CACCGAACAATGCTGTAATTTTAGTGTAGCACTGAAACTCCATCAATGGGCGATCGCTTTCTGCATTTAGTTCGCGGGAGAAGGAAAACCCTGGTTTCGCTGTTACTTTTCTTGTTTAGGGTGCAAATCAAACAGAAATAAGCTTGGCGATCGCCCTTTTTTCCCAAAGAGCGATCGCCCCTGAATACATTTTAATTCGTCCCACTAAACTCCGAAGCAACGATCATCGACCCAATACCCGAATCGCTGAAGATCTCTTGCAGCAAAGCGTGATCGAGGCGACCATCAATAATATGAGCAGCCTTCACACCCTGAGCTAAACTCCGCACACAACAAGTAACCTTCGGAATCATCCCACCAGAAACAACCCCAGACTCAATTAACTGTCGAGCCTCTTGAATATCTAACTTCACAATCAGACTATCTGGCTGGTGATAATCCTCCAAAATTCCAGCAGTATCAGTCATCAAAATCAACTTTTCCGCACCCAAACCAGCAGCAATCTCTCCAGCCACCGTGTCAGCATTAATATTGTAAGATTGACCATTTTCATCCGCCGCCACACTCGACACCACCGGAATATATCCGCTGTTCACCAAAGACTCCAAAATCTTGATATTGACGCTACTAACTTCACCAACAAACCCAATTCCCTCCCGGCCATCAGGACGAGCTTGAATCAGATTACCATCCTTACCACACAATCCCACCGCCTTGCCGCCAGCTTGGTTAATTAACGAAACAATTTCCTTATTTACCTTCCCCACCAAAACCATCTCCACAACTTCCATCGTCGCCGCATTAGTCACCCTCAAACCGTTCTTAAATTGCGGCTCAATTCCCAACTTTTCCAGCCAAATATTAATTTCCGGGCCGCCGCCGTGAACCACAACCGGACGCATCCCCACGCAGGATAGCAGCACAATGTCCCGGATCACCTTTTCTTTGAGACTGCTCTCCTTCATCGCCGCACCGCCGTATTTGACGACAACAGTGCGACCGGCAAACTGTTGAATGTAAGGGAGGGCCTCCGAAAGCACCTGCACCCGATTGGTCTCTACGTTCCTGGGAAAATCGCTATGTTTGAGCATACAAGGACAAATGGCTAAAAACTTAAGTGTAAAGTTTAATGTCTCAAGCAACTATCAACAAACGCAAAAAGAAGGAAGAAGTCATTAGTCAGCAGTCATTAGTCAGCAGTCAGTAGCCCGATTAATGCCCCAGGCGATGGCGGCCCAATTCCCCAGGCCCGATCGCCCCGAGCCTGAGTTTCAATAGGTTTTCTTAATAATCTAAGTTAAAACTTTGTATTATAACTTATGACTTTCTTGCTAAAGTAAAGAAATGTATTGCTACTCTTGATTTACTTAAGGTTGTATGTTAAATGCTGTCACCGCAGAATCCGAAAACGCTCAGTACAAGCTACCTTCACAGGCTGAATCGTCTCCCCAAATGACGGTATTTTGCGATTTAGACGGGCCGATCGTCGATGTGTCCGATCGCTACTACACCACCTATCAACAGGGATTAGCAGACACTCAGGCAGTGTATCTGGGCCGGGGCGTCTACCTCAACCTGCAAATACTCAGCAAACAGCAGTTTTGGCAAATGAAGCAAAATCGGGTGCCGGATACTGAAATAGCCAAAAGTTCCGGCTTATCGGGAGCAGAAATTCACGTTTTTCTCGGATGCGTGAATCGGATTGTCAATCAGCCGGACTTGTTGCACTTAGATCGGATCCAGCCGGGAGTACAATGGGCGATCGCCCTGCTTCATTCCCGCGGCGTGCGACTGATCTTAGTCACTTTGCGACCGAAAACTCAAGCCGTTCAAATCTTGCAGAATTACGGTTTAGCCAGACTATTTACCTGCATTTGCGGAACTCAGATTCCCGATGCAGCCTATCACAATTATACAGCCTTAAAAACCGAATTGTTAGCTGAAGTTGTAGAAGAATTTGAGTCATCTCTGGGTTCGGCTTGGATGATCGGAGATACCGAAGCAGATATCCTCGCAGGACAAGCATTAGGAATACCGACAATTGCCGTTACCTGTGGCATTCGCAGCCGCTATCAACTGCAAAAATACCAGCCCAATTTCATTCTCAGTGACTTGATTATTGCCGTTCATCACTTATTAGGTTCTGCTACCGTAGGGGCGGGTTTTACCAACCATCCACGCCTGAAATCAACAATCTGCTAAACCCGCCCCCGCCCAACAAAAAATCTGTACATTTTTTGGATTCGTTCAAAGTCAAGTTTGATGTAGGTGATCGGTTGTGGTGGCGGGTTTATATATACTGTTGGCGGTCGTTATATCTTGTTAGTAAAACCCGCCCCTACAGACATTCGCAGGGGCGGGTTTAATGACTAATCACAACGGACAAATTAAGATTTTTCTAAAGTCCTCGTCATTTCCCACAAGCGATTTAGGGGAAAATAAATCACCGGAGCCCAAAGACTGCTGAGAATAGCAGAACACAAAGTCACTCGTTGATGATCGCTCCAAATTTCAGCTAAAGTTCGATCGCCCATCGCCAAAAATTGAAGTCCCATCACCGTTTCCGC
>DMYK01000439.1:0-4102 GCA_003483675.1 Microcoleaceae cyanobacterium UBA11344 | reverse complement strand
GACCAAGTTTTCAGCAAAACAACCGTGAGCACTGCTACAACAACTAGACTCACAGCGTGAGTGGGATCAGGAGCCGTCATCGCATCTTGAAGAAACCCCAAAACCAGCCCCATGCTCGCAGCTCCCCAAACTGTACGTTTCCGCTTAATACTCCAAGCTACCACCCAAATTAACAGCCAGTTCGGGCTAATTCCCAGCAGTTCCATTCCCGGCATCCGAGTGGGTAATATCAGTATGCACAGAATCACAGAAGTACATGTGACGGTGAAGTTGAGAAATTGACGCGATCGCAAAGACATCCGAGGTAAAGCCTTCATTTTTTCCCTACTCCCCTTTCCGGTGCAGAAGTTTGAGCTTCATAAGCCTTTTGCTCAGCTTGCTTATTATGAGGGTAAACCACCGCCCACTCCAGAGAATTCATCGGTGCAGAAAACTCAATCACAGCTTCAGGAGCCGGAGTTTTATTCAGATCCACCGAAACCACTTTTCCCACAGACAAACCAGCAGGGAACAACTGACTGAAAGAAGAAGTGGAAACCACATCCCCAGGCTTGACATTAGGAACATTATCAAAAAATTCCATCACAGCTTGGTTTTTCCCTTTCCCCCGCATAAAACCCATGTGCCTAGTGCGGGTAATTCCCACACCTAATTGACTGGTAGGGTCACTGATTAAAAGCACCAAGCTAGTATTAGGAGTAACGCTAACAACCCGACCTACCAAACCGCCTGGGCCCATCACAGTAAAATCTGTTTTAATACCATCATTACTGCCCCGACCCAAAGTTACTTGCTGCCACCAATGGTCAGCGCTGCGGCCAATAATAGGAGCTACAACCCCTTTAGTTTTCTTAGCAGAAACATAACCTAAAAGCTCTTTTAGCTTCTGATTTTGAATCTCTAATTCTGATACCTGGGCTTGCAATTCCTGAGTCCGCGCCAAGATGAGCTGTTCTTGTCCAGAGCCGTTGGCGTGAAACGGGCGAGTCACCCAATTGTAGGCTTCAAACATTGCTGTACCTTGTGTTTGCCGAACTCCCCAAGCAGCAGTTACAGCTAAACCTAAGAGTGCAATTTGTAATCGCAGATCCCACCACCTGCGGAATGTATTTTTTAGCATAATTTCAGAAATCTAAAATTGTTTGATCGGGATTTCAGATTTGAGATAGCAGCTCTAATCTAAAATCCCAAATCCCTAATTTGTTAACTACATTTAGCGTGATTGTCCGCTGAAAACCCGTTCTAAATGTTTGTTTTCCAATACCCTACCAGTTCCCAAAACCACGCAGCACAGAGGGTCTGCTGCAACGTGAGTGACAATTCCTGTTTCGTGACTGATCAGAGTATCTAAACCTTTCATCAGTGCTCCACCACCTGCCAGCATGATTCCCCTGTCAATAATATCTGCTGCTAATTCCGGGGGCGTGCGCTCCAAAGTACGCTTCACAGCTTCCACAATTACTGAAAGCGGTTCCGACATACTTTCACGAATTTCTGGGCCTTTAATAGTAACAGTTCGTGGCAGACCAGACAGCAAGTGTAAGCCCCGCACTTCCATCATCACGTCGTCATCCTGTGGAGTTGGATATGCTGAACCGATCTGAATTTTAATTTCTTCAGCAGTGCGTTCGCCGATTACCAAATTATGAACTTTTTTCATATATTGGACGATCGCCTCATTGAGTTCGTCGCCCGCCACCCGAACTGACTCGCTAATCACCGTACCTTGCAAACTCAAAACCGCAACTTCCGTCGTGCCCCCACCGATATCTATAATCATATTACCCGTAGCCTCGGCCACAGGCAATCCAGCTCCGATCGCCGCCGCTATCGGTTCATCAATTAACCAAACTTCTCTAGCACCGGCCTGAGTTGCCGCCTCAATCACCGCCCGCCTTTCTACTCCAGTGACACCGCTGGGGATGCCAATAATGATCCTAGGCGACACTAGGGTTTTGCCATCGTGAACCCTGCGGATAAAAGCCTTGAGCATGAGTTCGGCCAGATCGAAGTCAGCGATTACCCCGTCGCGAAGTGGCCGCACCGCTATAATGTTCCCCGGCGTGCGGCCGAGCATTTTTTTAGCCTCTTCTCCAACAGCCAGCGGTATTTTTAGGTCTTGGTCGATCGCGACTACAGAAGGTTCTTGCAGAACAATACCTTTGCCGGATACATAAACGAGCGTGTTAGCAGTACCGAGGTCGATACCCATATCCCTAGATAAGGAAAATCGATTGAGAAGACCCACTGATTTGTACCCCCCCCAAAACTAAAATACTATTGTGTGCAATAATGTTGTTACAAAAGTGTAACCGAGGTGGATTCTATTACGTTTTTCATCCTGAGTCTAGTCAAAAAGTACATTCTTGCACTTCGACTCCGTGGTTCGACTACGCGGCGGTAGGCGCGTGCGAAGCGTCGCACTGAGCGTAGTCGAAGTGTCGAACCATTCCTGAGCGTAGTCGAAGGGCACCAACCACGAGCGTGACCACTTCCGTCACAATCAATGTGTTCTGGTAAGTGGGTGTAAAATCAGGATGAAGCTGCTATCAGTGCCATTCCCACTGCCCGGCCCGGCGCTGTTTGGATGCAAGTGCCCGGCTATAAGATGTTAACTACAGTATCGATCGACCACATTCCTGAAAAATTTTATGAGTCTTAATGTTGTAACTTTAGTCGGCCGCGTCGGTGGCGACCCGGACGTGAAGTATTTTGAATCGGGTACAGTTCTGTGCAAGTTGACGCTGGCGGTGAGAAGGCGATCGCGCAGTGACGAACCGGACTGGTTTACTCTGGAAATCTGGGGCAAAACAGCCCAGATTGCTGCTGACTACGTTCGCAAAGGCGCTCAAATAGGGGTTACAGGCTCTTTGAAGTTCGATCGCTGGCAAGACCGCAATACCGGAGCAAATCGCTCGCTTCCTATAATTAGGGTAGACCAGTTAGACTTGCTAGGCTCGAAACGCGACAACGAGTCCAGTATGTCGCAAAATCACAGCGAATTCTAGTATTTGGCAGATTTGGGGAATTAAGATTGTAGAATTGGGCGGGAGCTGGTGACTTCAGAAAAGCTAGAAATTGTTCAAAATGAATACCTTGCTGGCAAAGTTGCTTTTGAGGGCGGCCAGTATGCTAAAGCTGTGCAGAGTTTAGAAACTGCTAGCGGTTTAGTCGATCGCAATTCCCGTTTGGGCGGCGAAGTGCAGATCTGGCTGGTAACAGCTTATCAGGCGAGCGGCAATACAGAAGGGGCGATCGGGCTTTGCCAGCAACTCACCCGCCATCCCAGCCTAGAAACCCGCAAGCAAGCAAAACGGCTGCTATTCATTCTCGAAGCACCCAAGCTCAGCATCCCTCCCGAATGGCTGGTGAAAATTCCAGATTTGGCAGCTTTAGAAGAAAATCAAGCTATCAGTTTTCAAGCCAGTCCCAACGCCGATATCAAGTATGCTAAACCCAAGCCAGTTGTAACGGAACCAGTTGACTTGAGCCAGGTTAATACAAAAGATAATAGGTTTATTTGGGTAGCGTTAATTGCGATCGTTTTGATTTTAGGAGGCTTATTTATTAGTTATTAAGAAGTTAACCAATGGCTTTTAGCGCTCGAAGTATCAGCGCCAATCCAGCTACAGTAATAGTTTCAGCTATCAAGAATGTCTGAAACGTCGAGCAGGTTGCTATAATATCAAATACGTCAGCATCGGAATTATGCATCTCTCTCTTCTCGAACTCTGCGTTCTCTGCGTTCTAGAAAGGTTAAATCATTCCGGTGCAACCAGATTTGATATAACTCCTCGGCCCTAAAAAGAAGGATTTAGGTATTGACACAGGCTGATATTCTGTGATATTATATTTATAATGGGAGTGGTGGCACAAATATTATTTTCGTCACCACTCCCATTATAAGATTATACATAATTAAATGCTGAAAGTCAAGCCTTTAACCTTCAAAAAAATGGCGATTTTTTTTATTTCAGTCACATAAAAATTTATAACTAGAGCAACCGCTTTGGCTGTGAGGTGGCTTGCTGGTTCAGTTAAAATAAAACAAAGACCAAACCTGAAAGGCGATTATTGTGAGCGATTCCACCATAGAACAGAT
>DMYK01000005.1:11583-13696 GCA_003483675.1 Microcoleaceae cyanobacterium UBA11344 | reverse complement strand
ATCTCGGCTTTGTCCCTTCCCGAAACCAGATAATCATTCTGAAATGAATCTTTCAAACCGGAAACTAGGTCAAATTCCGGCCGCCAGTCAAGTTCGGTAACAGCTTTATTTACTGAGGTAAAGAAGTGCTGCAATCGCATCGGAAAGGCTTTCTTTTTGCCGAAGTCAAATTTTTTCGGATCGTAATGTACAATCTTGATAGAGTCGGGTGATTTGCCGATCGCTTGAATGCAGGCGCGAGCTAAACCGTCAAAGGTGACAAATCGATCGCCCGAAACGTTGTAAATTTGCCCGATCGCCCTTTGATTGCCCAAAACCGCCGCCATAGCACTAGCTAAATCCTGACAGTGCCCTAACTGCGTGAAGTGCATTCCGTTACCGGGAATCGGAATTGGTCGATCGCGCACAATGCGATCGAAAAACCAAGCCTCTAAATCGTTATAATTTTGCGGCCCATAAATGTAAGTTGGGCGAATAGAAGTCCAAGGCAAACCGGACTCGGCTAAATAAGTTTCAGTTTCACATTTGCCCAAATGGCGGCTTTTCGGATCGGTAGCATCCCCTTCAATATGAGGCATTTGATCCGACTTCAAATAAACCCCCGCAGAGCTCATGTAAACAAAGTGCTGCACCCTGCCTTTAAATATTTCAGCTAAAGGCTTTGTATCGCCCAGCTCGCGGCCGTTGTTGTCAAAAACGGCATCAAAGTCCTCTGCCGATAACTTGTCCTTAAGTTGGTCAGCATTTGTGCGATCGCCCTGAATTTGTTTCACACCTGAAACCGGTACCGGCTTATTGCCACGGTTAAACAGTACCACTTCATGCCCTTGAGCTGCTAAAATCTTAGTTAGATAAACCCCGATAAACCGAGTCCCGCCCATCATTAAAATTCGCATTAATTTCGATGCTCCTTACAGTTAGTATAAATATCTTACAATAAAGTTATGCCCTAGCTTTACTCAAATAGCAGTTACGCATAAATACCAGAGAAACCAGGTTTTTTACCAGTATCAAAGGCTCAAATCCAGTATTTTCGGAAAAAACCCGGTTTCTGCCTCCAAGACGATAAAATTGTGCGATAATTAGACTAAGCTCAACTTCGACTACGCTCAACTTCGACTACGCTCTGTTACCATCGGTCAAAATAAACATAGTTTCAATTTCCCTTAAATAGCTCTATGCAATTTCCACGGCTGCATCCCGAAACCATTGAAGAAGTCAAACAAAGAGCCGACATAGTAGATGTCATTTCTAGTCGCGTCGTCTTGCGGAAGCGGGGAAAAGAATTCGTAGGTTTGTGTCCATTTCACGACGAAAAATCTCCCAGCTTTACCGTTAGTCCAGCCAAACAAATGTACTATTGTTTCGGCTGTGGTGCTGGCGGCAATGCTTTTAAATTTCTGATGGAATTGGATAAACGCCCTTTCAGCGAGGTGGTATTAGACTTAGCTAAAAATTATCAAGTACCCGTCAAAACTGTTGAACCAGAACACCGACAAGAGTTAGAGCGCCAGATTTCTCTGCGAGAACAACTTTATGAAATTTCCGCCCTCACCGCCAAGTTTTACGAACACGCTTTGAGACAACCCCCCCTCAATCCCCCCCTTGACAAGGGGGGGACAGGGGGGGTTGCTTTAGCATATCTCAAATCCGATCGCCAACTGAGCGAAGAAACTATCCAAAAATTTCAGTTAGGTTATGCACCCCAAGGCTGGGAAACACTTTACAGTTATTTGGTAGAACAAAAACACTATCCAGCTCAGTTAGTAGAAGCAGCAGGATTAATTGTACCCCGAAAATCGGGAGGAAGTGGTTATTACGATCGCTTCCGCAATCGCATCATAATTCCGATTCGCGATACCCAAGGAAGAGTCATCGGTTTTGGCGGCAGAGCTCTCGGTGACGAACAACCGAAATATCTCAATTCTCCCGAAACAGAACTGTTCGATAAAGGCAAAACTTTATTTGCTTTAGATCAAGCCAAAACTGCCATTAGTAAAGAAGATAGAGCCGTTGTAGTCGAGGGGTATTTTGATGCGATCGCACTTCACGCCGCCGGCATTCCCAACGCCGTCGCTTCCCTCGGCACAGCCTTAAGTTTAGACCAAGTGCG
>DMYK01000005.1:5143-11547 GCA_003483675.1 Microcoleaceae cyanobacterium UBA11344 | reverse complement strand
ACTCAAGCGGCAGAAAGGGCGATTGGAGAAATCGAAAAACTCGCTTATCAAGGCGAAGTACAACTGCGAGTTCTCAACATTCCCGATGGCAAAGATGCCGATGAATTCCTCAAAAAATATTCTCCTGAACAATATCGAGAATTGCTAAAAAATGCTCCCTTGTGGCTCGACTGGCAACTTCAACAAATGCTGCTCAATCAAGATTTAAAACAAGCAGATACTTACCAGCAAATTACTAAAAAAATCATTAATTTATTAACCAAGATCACTGACGACAATCAACTAGCACATTATTTGCAAAAATGCGCCGAAATCATCAGCAAAGGAGATTTTCGGTTAACTAAAATGCTAGCGGAAAACTTGCTAAATCAAGTAGTTAACGATTGGGGTAAGAGGCTGAGTCAAGATGAATCATTGACAATGCCGCTGTTAATTAGAAAGAAACTGAAGCCAAACAAACAATACAGGAAGCAGACTACAAGTAGCAAAAGCAATCCCTCAAAGTCAACTTTTGCCGCTGTAGCCCGCACTCTTTTAGAAGAAGCAGAAGCGCAATTATTGCAGATTTATTTGCACTGTCCCGAATACCGCCAAGATGTCAGAGAAGCCATAGAAGCCAGAGACGTGCAGTTTAGCCTTTCTCACCACAGATTTTTGTGGCATCAAATTTTGAATGCAGAAATTTTGCACAAAATGTCTTTACAAATAGCACCGTCTGAGTTAATATTGAAGTTGCAAGATAGCTTTATAGAATATCCCAATCAACTTAATCAAATCTCTCATTTATTTCACTTAAACGAGTTATCAGAGAAACAGGTTTGCCGCCCACCTTTAGCAATTCGATCGGCTCTTGCGTGTATCGAGCAAATTATCAGCATGAAACGTCGCCGTATTGCACTGAATATGTGGGAAAAGACCGATGCTGCTAGCAGTCGCGAACAGGCTGAAGAATATCACCAACAATTCCGCGCCGAACAAGAATGGATCGAGGAATTAGAGCGGCTGCGTCAAGTGAATTTTTACGATTTAACCGCTTTACCTTGGACTGGGAATTTCTAGAATTTCAGGACTAAAGTCCTTACTACGAACCAAAATCAGGTTGGTAGTAAGGTCAAAGTTTTAGGACGTTACTGACTAATTTATCGACGATCGCTAAAAATCGAGTGCAGCCTAAACTAGCGGGTGTTTCAGTTAATTTCGACCTGACGACGCCAACTCCTTTACAGCAGAAAGTCTTCGATTTGCTGGGGGTTTCGCTGACATTGCAGTCATGTATCCGGCGGGGGCTAAAGCCCGATCGCCCTACTGATGGGGGCAATACTAGGAACTTTAAGAGCACGGGGGGGAAGTTGCGTTTCAGGCACAGTTACCTTGAGGTAATCGGCGATCAACTCACCATACTTTTTCTGGATTTCGACAGGCAGAAATTTGAATCCAAGGGTCTTTGATCGACATTCAGGGGAGCCACAACAACATTCTGGAATGGCAATGGAAATATACTCCGTTGTCTCGTAGTCCCAGGTAAGCTCGCTACCAGAAGGAATATCAACCAATGCCACGAAATCGTAGGCTCCGAATAGATTATTCCGAACCCCTGTGTTTGGGCTACAAGAATGATTGATCAATACTCCTGGTTCATCTAATTCTATATGCAGGTCAAAATCGATCTGAAAAGAGTGAGTAGTTCTTTCTGGCAGGATCTCGACTCGGCGTCCAACCACCACAGTCTCACCTTTACGGAAGCCTCGGCTGGCAAAAACGCCTCTACCTTTCTCTGTTTGCTGGATGAAAATATCGAAACCCATTTTCCTCACTCTTAAGACAAATTACAAATCTAATTCTAATTCTACGAGGTTAGCGATCGGCAGCGACACTGGAACGTTAATTGGCTCAGTATCCGCATCTGACAGCGCTGCGACAATCGGCTCGTTGACTTGTATTTCGCCATCCTGCTCAGCATCCTGAAACTTGCTTTGACCAAAAACCATTGCCACCAGTACAAAAGCTGCGCCAATCAGACCGCGTACTCCCAGTTTCTCTCCCAGTAGTAGAAACGAGAAAACCGCGGCAAAAATTGGCTCAAGCGTATACATTAGCGCCGTCTCATAAGCGTTAACCCATCGTTGAGCCACTACTTGGAGCACAATCGTGGCAGCAGTATCAAACAAACCCAGATATAAGAGAACACCAAGGTTCGCGCTAATTGCTTCCTGTTGTGCAACCAGATCAGGAGCGGCCCAGATTAAAGACACGATCGCTATCACCCAAAGCTGGATCGCGGCGAGTGGCAAAGCGGGGTGCCGCAACGTGATGGACTCAAGCTTCAGAATGTAGATCGAGTAGAGGAAGGCGTTGCCTAACATCAAGAAATCGCCGAACACTAGCTGTTCACTCTCCCAACACATCACTCCAACGCCAAAGATGGCAATTCCTGCGGCGAGGAAAGTTTTTAGGAATACCTGCCGACCCATCAGTTGCCCCAGCAGAGGAACTAGGATGACGTTGAAACTGGCAATGAATGCAGCATGATTGGCCGAGGTAGTCTCAAGGGCAAATGTTTGCAGGTTGAGAGTAGTAAAAATTACCAATCCCAACAATAGTCCATCCCGTAGCAGGGAAAGATTAAGGAAGCGTAAATAGGGGGTAAACGGCAACGCCGCTATTACGAAGCGGGTTGCAAATATTGCAGAAGGAGAAAGGCTGCTGAGGGCTCCCTTGAGAACCGGATAGCTCGTACCCCAAATTAGGGTGACGACAAGCAATACTGCTATCCCCCAAGCATGGAGAGTGTTTGGTGATCTTTGAGACTCACTACTTAATTCTATGGTCATTGAGCAGCATAATCCATTAGCAATTGAACTAAATTTCGTGAGTTAACCGTAAAGAGGTTGACTAGAGTAGGAAATGTCAATATTGATTGTTTCGTCATCAGCGTAGGTAAAAATTAGGTTAGTTCGCTTGACTTCTTCGCAAAGAGGTAAAACTCGATGAACAGCTTTGTTCGTTATACAGCATATTTCCGTTAAAATTTTAGACTTTTTTTGAGCAATGCTATAGAACCCATTGCCGGAGAACCGGAGGGTTTACATGGAACTTACCCCGCACGCGGGGTAAGTTTGGTTGAACTAGCCTTTTAATAGTCGCAAAAAAGAGTTTCGCGAGTATCTCTACCTGTCACCGGATTAGTGCCTTTTGCCACTTGACAAAGTTTTTTCAGCATATCATCTCGCAGCAGTGTCTCAGTGAAATCAGCACCGTCAATGATTGCTCCTTCCAGTTTGGTATTGTAAGCGAAGGCACCCTCAAGGATAGCATTAGTTAAATTTGCTTTCATCATGCGAGCCAAATCCAAAGTAGCACCGGTGAGATTAGCGCCTTCTAAATTTGCCTCTTCCAGATTGGCACCAAACAAGCTGACACCCCGCAAATCTGCATTGGTAAAATTGCTGTTGCGAAGATTAGCTTTATTAAAACTGTCGTCAGTCAAAACTCGTCCACTAAAATCAGCGCCGACTAGGATTTCTTTGTCGTGATCTAGGGCGAAAGCTGGTGCGGGATTAATGCCGATCGCCCCAGCGGCAACTGCTGCTATAATAATTGCCAAAGCGATCGAGAAAGTATAAATATGTTGGCGAATGCGAGAAATCATACCAATTAAAGCTAATGGGAAGCCGTGACAGTTCAGAATTGAATTTTACCAGAAAGCGCGATCGACATCCTCCCCATTCTGACTCCAATTCCCCCCCATCTCCCAACTCTCGCGCGATCGGCACTTTGGGTGAAAACTTAGTCGCCGATTGGTTACAGCAGCAAGGCTGGGAAATCCTGCACCGGCAGTGGTACTGTCGATGGGGAGAGATTGACATCATCGCCCTGGGAACAGATGAAGAAATCGAAAACAAGGAAACTCAGGAAAATTCCCGATTACCAATGCCCAATTCCCGATTCCCGATTCCCGATTCCCCATTCCCGACTTTAGCATTTGTCGAGGTCAAAACTCGCCGTCGGGGAAATTGGGATGCAGATGGAATGCTAGCTGTTAGTGCGGCCAAACAAGCTAAACTTTGGCAAACAGCCGAGATATTTTTAAGCGCTTATCCAGATTTAGTAAATCATCCCTGTCGGTTTGATGTCGCCCTCGTCAGGTGTGAATCTTCTGGGAAAAAGACTCAGAAAATATTACCATCAACTATCGCGACCCCTCAAGTCCCGCTTACAGGCTGCTACCTGCTCACCTTGCAACAATATATTCGATCGGCTTTCAGCAACTAGAAATTTGATCGGATTTGAGATTTTAAATTTGAGATTGGAGATTGGAGATTTGAAATTTGAGATTTGAAATTATGGAAGTGCTGAAGCCCCGATCGCCATAACAGGCAATTTCTCCGACCATAAACTTAGGCCAGAGTTTCTGGACAATATCCCAGGCCCTTGACAAACTGCTGGCGAAACGCTTCAATTTCTTTACGATCAGGACTTCCGTGACAAACCACCGCAACCTGGTAACGGCGCATGACGCTCAGGGGCGACTGTCCCGTTTCCAAACTCCAAAGTGCCATTTGCAACCGAATTTCAGGATCGTAAGGAATCCCGAGTTCGTTCATAAACGCCCGAAAATTCCCGTGCATTTCTGGAGTTAAATATTGGCTCATTTTCACCTTCACCACCCAGCCGTCAATTTGATGAATAACAGTGATAAATTGCAAGGGAAGATGATGAGCCGTGCGTAGGTAATCCACGACTCTCAGAGTAAGGCTAGTATTGGCGATGTAGTAGAGGTATTCCATAACGTTCCTTCGATTAAAGCTGATACTACACCTCTATCCTCCCTGGCCATACCCGCCGCCACAAGGGGAAAATCACCCGACTTTGGATGGGGGTTTTTACCCAATTTGTTACCCAGTTGACAGATTTTTTGATAGGAATTCACTTGATGACAGAGATAGACTGGTCTTTGGACGGTTATGACTACGAACTTCCGCCCGATCGCATTGCCCAAAATCCCGTAGTGCCGAGGGACAGTTCTCGCTTGCTGGCGGTAGATTCTCCCAGCAGCCAGCAACACCGGATTTTCCGGGATTTACCAGATTTGCTGGAACCGGGAGACTTG
Source organism: Microcoleaceae cyanobacterium UBA11344 (assembly GCA_003483675.1). Taxonomy (GTDB): domain Bacteria; phylum Cyanobacteriota; class Cyanobacteriia; order Cyanobacteriales; family Microcoleaceae; genus Microcoleus. The sequence goes on along the minus strand of DMYK01000005.1, from coordinate 6,437 downwards.
CTGGTACTGAACAATACCCGCGTGCTCCCAGCTAGGCTTTACGGGCACAAACCCAACGGGCCCGCTGTGGAGATTTTGTTGATGGAAGAACGAGATCGCAACTGCTGGCTGGCTTTGGTTAAGCCTGGAAAACGCTTGAAGTTGGGAGCAAAAATTGAGTTCGATCCGATCTGCCATGAGGAAGCAGCAGGCCCTTGTTGTTGCATTCCCCAAGGGGCCGTAGCCACACTAACCGATCGCCTGACTGCCACAGTTATAGAAAGGGACGATGCCACAGGAGGGCGGCTGTTGGAGTTTAACCTCCCAACAGAGATGTCTCTCATACCGTTTTTGGACGAATACGGCCACGTACCCCTGCCGCCGTACATTGACAATTCCCAAGCTGCGCCGGAACAGTACCAGACTGTTTATGCCGATCGACCAGGGGCGATCGCAGCCCCCACTGCTGGCCTACACTTCACCGAAGAAGTGTTCAGCCGCTTGCAGCAGCGGGGAATCGAAACAACTTTTGTCACCCTCCACGTCGGGGTAGGAACTTTTCGCCCCGTGGAGGTGGCAGACGTGACGACTCACCGAATGCACGGGGAATGGGTGGAAGTATCCCCCGCCACCGTCGAGAAAATCCGCGAAACTCAAGCCAGAGGCGGGCGGATTATTGCTGTGGGTACGACAGCAGTGCGAGCTTTAGAGGGGGCTGCGGCGGCTACAGCAACGCCAATTGCTGATTTTCCCTTGCAACCTTTTTCTGGCCAGACAAATTTGTTTATTTATCCGGGTTATAAATGGCGGGTGGTAGATGGGATGATTACCAATTTTCACTTACCCCGCTCTACTTTGCTGATGATGATCAGTGCGATGATTGGTCGATCGCGGGTGCTGGATTTGTATCGAGAGGCGATCGCCCAGCAGTACCGCTTTTATTCCTTTGGCGATGCCATGCTGATTTTGCCCGAAGCCTATGCGATCGAAGAGGGGATTGACTGATGGGGCATCGGGCCAACCCAATGCCCCGTCTTCCTGTTTTACTCTTCCTCTTCTTCTTCATTACCGGGATACACAAAGCTGTTGGAACGCCCAGTCAGAACGGATTTGCCCAGGGACAAAGCTTTCTGAGCTGCCACTACAGCTTTGCGCTTCCAGGTTGCCTTACGCATATTCTTCTTGGATTTTGAGGTTTTCTTCTTAGGGACTGCCATGACTGTAAATACTTGCTGCTGATATAGACAAACAAACATTCTAGCCGATTTTGTCGGCAATGCTTTCTCCAGGTTTGTTTTCAGTATGCGATCGAAGA
>DMYK01000005.1:1345-5029 GCA_003483675.1 Microcoleaceae cyanobacterium UBA11344 | reverse complement strand
TCTTAACGCCAGCAACATATTTCCAGGGTCGAGAGGTTGGTAAACTGGAGAGCGTACAAAGTACAGCAGCATTGACCTGAATACCACACAGAGCCAAACTGCGATCTTGGCGATCGCTGAGTGGAAATACAAGAGCGCGTCACTGGCGATCGCAGTACCATGCCAACCAAAACCAGCGAGTAGTTATAACCGAAATCCAATAAACCTATGGTAGATTCCCTCAAAAAACCCGCCTTTGAAGAAATGCGGCCAGGAGTGAAAACCCCTGCCAAAGAAACTATCCTCACGCCGAGATTTTACACGACAGACTTTGACGAGATGGCCAAAATGGACATCTCGATCAATGAAGCCGAACTAGAAGCAATCATCCAAGAGTTCCGCGTTGACTACAACAAAAACCACTTCGTGCGGGATGAGGAGTTCGCTCAATCTTGGGATCACATTGACGGCGAAAAACGCAAGTTGTTCGTTGAGTTTCTAGAACGTTCCTGCACCGCTGAGTTTTCTGGGTTCTTGCTCTACAAAGAGTTGGGGCGCAGGCTCAAGGACAAAAATCCGGTACTCGCCGAGGGTTTCTTGCTGATGTCGCGGGATGAAGCGCGGCACGCCGGATTCCTGAACAAAGCTCTCTCGGATTTTAATTTGTCCCTGGATTTGGGTTTCCTGACTAAGAGCCGCAGCTACACTTTCTTTAAGCCGAAATTCATTTTCTATGCTACTTACTTGTCTGAAAAGATCGGTTATTGGCGCTACATCACCATTTACCAGCACTTAAAAGCCCATCCTGAAGACCAGATTTATCCGATTTTCCGATTCTTTGAAAATTGGTGTCAGGATGAAAACCGCCACGGAGATTTCTTTGATGCGGTGATGAAAGCTCAGCCTCAGATGTTGAACGATTGGAAGGCGAAACTTTGGTGCCGCTTCTTCTTGCTGTCGGTATTCGCCACCATGTATCTCAATGATATCCAGAGAGGCGGTTTTTATCGATCGCTCGGCCTAGATGCTCGCGAGTACGACATCGAAGTCATTAAAAAGACCAACGAAACCGCCGGTCGAGTATTTCCAGTCATGCTAGATGTGAACAATCCAGAATTTTATGAACGCCTGGATGTTTGTCTCAAGAATAATCAGCAATTGACAGCAATTGTAGCTTCTAATACTCCGAAATTCTTGCAATTGTTCCAGAAATTGCCTCTGTATTTGTCCAACGGCTGGCAATTATTGAAGCTTTACTTCCTGAAGACAATCGATTCGCCTTCTACAGAAGGTGCTGTGCATTAAGTTTGAGTTTTTGATCCTCTTTTAGGGCGGTTCTGCGACAAGCGGAGCCGCTTTTTTTGGTATAATGTTAGTCTCAAAATAAATAGGTATTGACAGAATATACAACGGCTGATTAAGTTATGACATTAAATCCGGTAGCATCGGAATTATTATTACCAGAAATCAGGAGACGGCAGTGCCGTTTCTCTACAATTAATCGGGGTAGGGACACGGCATTGCCGTCTCCTCTATCATCTCCAAGAGTGCAACCGGAATTGATATGACATTAATTGCGATCGACTTTCAAATGCAATTGAGCGAACTTTACGAAGAATTTAATTTTGAGATGGAGGATGAGTAATATGAGATCAGGAAAACGCAACTCTTTTGCAGACTACAAACCAGATGGACACAACTGGATAACTTTGATGACAGGAGAATATTATCCAGATATATTACAGGAGGCTTGCCAACTTTATGAACCAGTTTTAGTAATGTTTGGGCAATTACTCAGGACTTCTGAATCATCAGTGCGTCTATTTATACAGATTTCAGAAGTTCCTAGCACATGGATGCGAGTTCAACTTCTCAGGGTGTTTCGCAAGTATGTTAGCCCTGAAATTCCAGTTGAAATGCTCAGAAGGAAAAAAAAAGCAACGGATATTGGCAATCAGTTTGGAGTTCGTTTTAGGTCAGTTCAAGAAGTTCAAGCTGCATACATGACTCGTCCAATTCCCGACGAGGCAATGTCGGCTTTGTTGTGGGAATACAAAAGTCGTGGCAACAAAGGATACGACCTAACTGAAAGGTTTTTCTCCTGATTCCGCTTACACTTTCCATACTTGGCAATCCGAGGACCAGAGCGAGCCGGAAAAGATATTATGATGGGAAATGTGTTCGCAAACTATCCCAACCCGAAACGCCCTGTTGATTTTGTCATTTATGATATTAATGAAAATGAATTGCTGGCAATAGAATTAGCACGATATGATTCAGATAGAGGTGGTGCACAAGAAGACGATAGAACAGGCGGTTATCGTAGCTGTGCTGATGAAATCCTCAGTTACACACAAAATCACAACTTAAGAACTAAGGTGATTTTTTTGAATGATGGGCCTGGTCTTTTACTGGGTTCAATGTGGGATGACTACGCAAATATTGAAAATAGCTGGCAAAATCGGATTATGGTATTAACGCTGCGTATGGTTCCAGATAGAATTACAGTGGAATGGCTGCGTTCTTGAAAATAGGAGTGAAAATGGCTACTGGTATTTCAAAAAAACAATCGAAAGGTCAAGCTGCATCCAATCTTACTGACAGCCAATTAAATAACAACTTGGATGCGTGCTTTTTATATCCAGGCAAACAGCCTACCAGTGAAGTTTTAGGCACTAATAAAGCTAAATGTGTACAACTGTGGGTTAGCAATGAACAGCCAACTATGAGGGATGAAAATCGTCTTTACTATGGTGATAATTTGCCAATTTTAGCAAATTTAATTCAAGATAATTCTGTTAAAGGCAAAGTAAAATTAATTTATATAGATCCGCCTTTTGCAACAAAAAGTATATTTCAATCGCGCTCTCAGACTGATGCTTATTCTGACTTATTAGCAGGGAACAGCTATATTGAATTTATTCGTCAGAGGTTGATACTATTGAGAGAGTTATTAGCTGATGACGGATCAATATATGTCCATCTTGATGAGAATATGGCATTTTATATCAAGGTGATTATGGATGAAATTTTTGGTCAACGCAATTTTAGAAATTGGATTACTCGCAAAAAATGTAACCCCAAAAACTATACAAAAAAGACTTACGGAAATGTTTCAGATTTTATATTATTTTATAGTAAATCAGATACTTATATCTGGAATCGTCCAGTTGAAAAATGGACGGATAAGCGCGCTGACAAAGAATATGAATACATTGAAAAAGAAACTGGACGGCGATATAAAAAGGTTCCAATTCATGCACCGGGAGTGCGAAATGGCGAAACTGGAAAGTCTTGGAGAGGGATGAATCCGCCACCGGGAAAACATTGGCAGTTTCTACCTCAAACACTAGATGAGATGGATGCTAGAGGCGAAATATATTGGTCTGCGACTGGAAATCCCCGTCGTAAGATATATTTGGATAGTAGTAGTGGGATTCCCGTACAAGATATTTGGCTTGAGTTTCGCGATGCTCACAATCAGAATATTAAAATTACAGGTTATCCAACTGAAAAAAACCGCGATCTACTTAGTAGAATTATTCGAGCTTCGTCAAATCCTGATGATTTAGTGCTCGATTGCTTTGCCGGTTCGGGTACGACTTTGAGTGTTGCTTCGGAGTTTGGGAGGAGATGGATAGGAATTGATAATAGTTCCGAGGCGATCGCCACTACTTTGCGCCGTTTTGCTAAGGGTTGCGAACG
>DMYK01000005.1:0-1312 GCA_003483675.1 Microcoleaceae cyanobacterium UBA11344 | reverse complement strand
TATCGCTTTTTAACTTAGATGAATCTATATTTCAAGCTGAGTTTCCCCCAGAAAAAAGTGAGATGATTAATAACTTTGCTCTTTATGCAACTGATTCGTTTGCTGGGGAACTAGAAGATATTGTGAGACAATGGATAGAATGGCAGTAGCACCGTACAGCAACTCAACTCAGTATTTTTAAGTTAGCGCCCTCAAATCTAGCATCTACTATTTTCTGCTGTTTTATGAAATTCAACAAAAAACAATTCAACAAATCAACTTGGGTTTTTTCCCTGGGAATGCTCGGCGTTTTCCTCCTCTCCTTAACTCTCCGATTTTGGGAACTAGAGCGATTTAACACTTTAGTATTTGACGAGGTTTACTACGCTAAATTTGCCAACGATTATCTCACAAAAACTCCTTTTTTCAACGCTCACCCGCCTCTGAGTCAATACATAATTGCGATCGGCATCTGGATAGGTTCTCACCTTCCCTTCGGAAAAACCGCCGTCAACAGTATGACCGGTTCCCTGCTTTCCCCTTGGGATTATCGCTGGCTCAATGCTCTCACAGGCTCCTTTATTCCCCTAGTTGTCGGAGCCCTAGCCTATCAGCTAGTTCGCCGTCCCAGTTATGCTTTTATTGCTGCTTTATTTGCCGCCTGCGACGGTTTATTTTTAGTTGAATCTCGCTACGCACTGAATAATATTTATCTGGTATTATTGGGAATTTTGGGTCAGTTATTTATTCTGAAATCCGTCGAAGCTGAAGGCAAAAAGCGCTGGCTTTGGTTAATACTAGCGGGGGTTGGTTTCGGCGCATCTGCTGCTATCAAATGGAACGGTTTATGGTTTCTCTTCGGCACTTATCTGATTTTGATATGCGCTTGGGCGGTGCGTTTAATTCAGGGAAACAAAGGAGAGGAAGAACCCAGCCGCGAGGGAAATTCGACCCTGATTCCCGGCGAAAGTCCGGTGCAAAAATTGACAGAACTCAACTTTTTAGAAGTAGGGCTAAGTTTAGCTATTATTCCTATTTTAGTTTACAGCATATCTTGGATTCCTCACCTGCTACTCAATCCAACTCCCAATTTCTGGCAGATGCAAACGGAAATTTTGACTTATCACCAGCGGATTAAAAGTGGCCCAGACGTGCATCCTTACTGTTCCGCGTGGTACAGTTGGCCTTTGATGCTGCGCCCGATAATTTACTTCTACAAAACTGCTAGCAGCAATGCACAACCCGATCCGGTTTTGCCACCTTTACCTGAAGGTGCAACTCAGGTAATTTTTGACGTTCACGCGATGGGAAATCCGGCTCTCTGGTGGCTGTC
>DMYK01000408.1:158-3440 GCA_003483675.1 Microcoleaceae cyanobacterium UBA11344 | reverse complement strand
GTCCCAAAATAGGCTTCTGACAAATAACTAATAACTAATGCCTAATGACTAATACCTAATGACCAAAACCTGCTAAGCTGATACTTGATAATTCACAGGCGACAGCTATTCAACACATGGAATGGCACGTAAGCGATGCCCAGAGTCTGGGATTAATCGATAGCGAAATTGGCGACCACACTTTTTCAGCGGCGGAGTACGAAATAGTCCGCCGCGTGATTTATGCGACTGCTGATTTTGAGTACAAGTCTTTAATTAGTTTTTCCGATCAGGCTTTGCAGGCTGGGGCGGCGGCTTTGGCTGCTCGAACGACGATCGTAGTAGATGTGCCGATGGTGCAGGTAGGCATTACGCCCCACCTCCAAAGTACCTTTGCGAATCCGGTGTACTGTTCGATGGAGGCTTGGACGCGCCCTCAAAAAGAAAAGACGCGGGCGGCTTGGGGGATTGAAACTTTGGCTAAACGCTATCCTGAAGGGATTTTTGTGGTGGGCCAGGCTCAAACTGCTTTGTCGGCGATCGTCGATTTGATTGAGGCTGAGGAAATTCGGCCGGCTTTGGTAATTGGGACGCCTTCAGGGTTTGTTGGGGGTGACGTGGCTAAGTCGCGACTGCACGACTCGATGATTCCTCATATTCGGATTGAGGGGCGGAAGGGTTCTGCGGTGGTGGCTGTGGCGATTGTGAANNTGGTGGATTTGGCTTGGCAGGCTTACGGCCAAGAGGGGAATAGTTGATCGAAAATTCAGGAGTTATTAGTCATTAGTGATTAGTCGTTCTGGATTATTTCTAGCAGTGTTGCCGGCAATTAACCAACTTTCAAGCGATCGTTGACTTTCACTGCTGCGCCTCCCAGCTAGCAAACCTTCAACTCCAATATGTTCGTCTAAATCAACCCATTCAATGGCATAACCATCTCCAAGTAGCTGCCAATTATGTCTTTCCTCCGGGGAAGCGTGCAACAAACGGGGATACCAAGCTAAGGGCACGATCAAACTGCGACCATCAGCTAAGTCCACAATTACTTTTTCATCTGTCACTGTGACTTTAATTACAAGAGGTTCTGTTTCAAGTATCAAAGTAGTCATCCCAAGCCTCCAACAATATTTTTTCGTATTCTTCTACAAGACGAGCAATCAGGTTTAATTCATGCTCTTTGAAGCCTCTATTTTTTTCTAGAGATACAGGATTCATATCAAATCCCTTGGTATCGGAATTATTCATCTCTCTCTTCTGGAGACTCTGCGCCCTCTGCGCCCTAGAAAGGTTAAATCATTCAGAAATAACCGTAAACGAGAGCATCCAAAATTGGGCAATTTGCCGATCGCTCTTTAAAGTTTCGGTACTTTATTAATAATCAGCGGACGATCGCCTTTTTGTGCCTCTACTTTCAGGATCTCGATCGCCCGTTTTTTTCTCTCTACCTTTTTTAATCTGTTGGCTCATCTCCACAAATACATCTTTACGCAAATAAGGATAGTCGCTCACCCACACTTCGCGGCTGGGAATGTAAATATCTGAAACTTTAGCAATCCTGCCCAAATCTTCTTGATTCGACATGATTAACATTAAAGCAGCTTGACCGGGGACAATTCCTTGATGATTTTTCTGCAAAGGAGCTTTGAGTGTAGTCGTAAATCCCGTTTTGTCGCCAACTTCTAAATTAATTCGCGGCTCTAAGTTATCTACAATTACGAGTTGTCCTTTTTGGTTAACAGTTTCTTCTTGACTTGTGACTTCATCTGTGATATATATATCCAAAACTCGTCCTTGCCAAAAACCGCAGTATTTATATTTACGGCATTCTGCATTCCGCAAACTCGCCCACAAAATCGGGCCCCAAAGCCAGTATAAACCGGCTATCAATCCGGTAATTAAAACTAGAGGCCCGACATCGGAACCGGCGAAGTTGTAGATGACAAGTAGGAGCACTACAACTACGGCAGATATTAGCATTCTCCTCAAAAAGTCTGGTGGTTTTCCCCAGAAATATTTGTATTGAGCTCCCGTGGCGACGGCGGGAATTAGTTCTTGAAAGGTTTCGCGAGTTAAGGGAATTAGCATCAGTAGTCAGTATTGCCTATAGTATCTTTTCCAAGCCGTAAACGAGCGATCGCAATTCAAGCACTTTGCGTATAGACAATAATACTCCGGGCATATAACAAGCTCGATCGCTCGTATCGTGCCGCAAAGTATAAACTTGACCCTCGCCGCCAAAAATCACTTCTTGGTGAGCAATTAAACCGGGTAAGCGGATGCTGTGAATGCGAATTCCTTCCTCCGCCAAACATCCCCTAGCTCCCTGCAACTTTTCGGTTTCTTCAACCTGCGGGGGATTGAAAGTTTTCCCCATTTCTGCTAGCATTTGGGCAGTTTGAATGGCGGTACCACTGGGAGCGTCGGCTTTTTGATTGTGGTGAAGTTCGATAATTTCTACGTGTTCAAAATATTGAGATGCTGTGACAGCAGCTTGTTGTAGTAGAACCATGCCGATCGAGAAATTGGGTATAATCAAACAGCCAATGCTGGCTTTATCGGCAAATTCAGCTAATTTTTGAATTTGCTCGGTACTCAAACCGGTAGTGCCGACGACGGGGCGAATGCCGTATGCTATAGCCGATCGCACATTTTCGTAAACCGACTTCGGGTGCGTAAAATCTACCATCACGCCTAACTGCTTTTCTTGAGCAGCTAATACGAGCATTCCTTGCAAATCGTCGGTAATGGGAACTTCCAACGGGCCGCATCCGGCTAATTCTCCTGCATCGGCGTGCAAGGACTCAGGAGAGTGGTCTATGGCCCCGAATAGGGTTAGGTCATTAGCATTGGCGATCGCCTTAATTACTTCGCGGCCCATTTTGCCGCCAGCACCGTTAACTATCACCGGAATCGGAAGTTGACTTGTCATAATTTGAAAAAATCCTTAAAGTCGATCGACTAAATTTTAATCCTAGCAGGACTTACCCACTATACGGCTTAGCATTAACTTTGTTAAATCAAGCAATCAGCTTAAGCAAACTCGGTTTCGGCACAAGTTCTGAAACAATCATACTCTATCTAATAATAAGCTCAATTCTGTGAGAACAGACAACGACCAGCGAATTTGCACCGATCAATTTTTTCCGATGGCAGAAGTTGCTGTCTGTCTCAATCCTCGACTGCGGTAGTGGGAATTTCTGAGGCGGATCTTCAAGCTTTGGGTCGATTTCTGATGGCCAAGTTCGCGATCGCACAAACCTTGACAAAATTGCCAAAGTACCTGCCAAAAGCGATCGGTTTGGA
>DMYK01000408.1:0-140 GCA_003483675.1 Microcoleaceae cyanobacterium UBA11344 | reverse complement strand
TTGCTGGCGCAACTGCTGCGGGAGAGAAGGCGATGTATCGGGCGAAGGCTTTGGGAATGGTGTTGACTGGTGTGCGCATACAAAAAGCTTTAGGATGCCGATACTCTGACGGTTTTCCCGAACCAGATTGCTTCGTTCCT
>DMYK01000455.1 GCA_003483675.1 Microcoleaceae cyanobacterium UBA11344 | reverse complement strand
TGCGCACCCTACGGTGTATCTGTAGTAAGGTGCGCATTGCGCACCCTACGGTGTATTTAGTAAGGTGCGCATTGCGCACCCTACGGTGTATTTGGTAGTGCGCATTGCGCACCCTACGGGAAATTGAGGGAGATAATTTAATGCCAAACTATCGCCGATTTTACCTTCCTGGTGGCACTTTCTTTCTAACGATAGTAACCTACAATCGCACGCCACTATTTTCAGATCCAGAAAATGTCTCGCGACTCCGCAATGCTGTAGCGACTATTAAATCCGAGCAACCTTTTGAAATTGTTGCGGCTGTTGTTTTGTCCGACCACATCCATTTTCTTTGGACTTTACCTCTTGATGATACTGATTATTCAAAGCGTATTGGTCGCATAAAAACTTTATTTACACGTTCTTTGCGCGGTCAAGGAGTTTTACCTAAAAATGTCTCACTTTCACGTCGCAAGCGTAACGAAAGCGATGTTTGGAATCGACGTTTTTGGGAACATACTATTCTCGATGAAGATGATTTTGAACAACATTTAAATTATATCCACTACAATCCAGTTAAGCACAATCTAGTTTCCTGTCCTCACTTGTGGTCTTATTCAAGTTTTCACTCCTGGGTAAAACAAGGTGTCTTTGCAGTTGATTGGTGCTGTACTTGCAATGGGAGACAGCCCAAAATACCAAACTTTGATGCGATCGCCCACAGCATAGGAGAATGAAACCTAATCAAACGTAAGGTGCGCAGTAGTAAGGTGCACATTTCGCACCCTACTTGCAGTAGTAAGGTGCACATTTCGCACCCTACTTGCAGTAGTAAGGTGCGCATTGCGCACCCTACTTGCAGTAGTAAGGTGCGCATTGCGCACCCTACTCATAGCTTATTTTAAAGCGTAGACATCTTTGCCTTGACCGATCGCAAACTTCATCGAATGAGATAAGTTTTTACTAGACTGGGTAATAAATATCAGCAATGCCAAGCCAGCAAGTCCGGCGGCCAACCCAAACATATTTCTGTAGCCAACTTGTTCAGCAACAAAGCCTAAAGTCGGGCCAGCCAGCGCAATTCCCAAGTCAAATCCGCCAATGCAAAGCGAAAATAATCTACCCCTTTCTTGAGGTTCGCACCTGTCGGACATCAGCGTTACCATCATCGGCAAAACAGTACCACCGGCGACACCTTCTAACAAAGCTGCTATTAAAAAAGCACTGGTACTGTTAGCGCAGTACAACAATAACATAGACAAGGCATAAAAGATTAATCCGCCGCTAATAAACAAGCCGCGCCCGTATTGATCAGAAGCCCGCCCCGTGACTAATCGCATCCCGAAACTGGCAATTGCCGCCGTTGAATAAAACAATCCAGCATTGAAATTAGCCTTAGTTTCCTGCACGAACAAAGGCATAAAAGTGCTCAAAGTCCCGAAGACTAAACCTACCAATAATAAGACTAAAGCCGGAATCCGCACGCGGGGATTCCACAGCATTTGCCAATAATTTTTGCTGGTTTTGTCCTGAGATAAAGATGCGGTTTTTGCTAATTCCGCAAAATGCGGTTCCGTAACTTGTAATGTCGAAAACACAGCCATTGTAGCCAAAATTGCAGACATGGCAAACAAAGGAGTATAACCGAACCAAGCTTGCACAAATCCGCCCACAGCCGGGCCAAATGCCATCCCAATCGGACTTACCAAACTCATATAACCGATTAATTCGCCCCGCTTTTCTGGCGGGGATAAATCTGTGACTAAAGCGCTGTAAGCTGTGGTGAAAGCGGCGATGCTAATGCCGTGAAAAACCCGGATAAATAACAGTAAAGGGATAGATTTAGCGAATAGGTAGCCCAGCGGCGCGATCGCAGCTACCAATACACCTAAAAGCAAAACTTGTTTTCGCCCCCTGCTATCAGCCATTTTGCCTAACTGCGGCCTCGACAGCAAAAGTCCGATCGCAAATGCACCCATCACAAAGCCAATTTGCTGTTTTGTACCACCCACATCTTGGACGTACAACGGCAAAGTTGGTAGCAGTGAAGCCAAACTCGACCAGAATAGCAAGCCTGTGGTGAATAAAGTCAATAAACTGCGTCTGCGTTGGGGTTCGATGTCGCTAAAAATATTCAAGATGCTAATTCCTGTTAAATCTTCGGAGTGCACTCAAGCGTCTGTCGAGTGTATCTATTTATTGTGTGACAATTTTCTGAATATTGGCAACGAAAACACTCTATATTCGATCGCACTTTGCAGAAATGCGATCGCTATTAAATCCGAATGCTTTCAACCAATCAGCATTCTTACCAATCAACCTGGGCCCTTTCCTCCGCCACCCGCTGATAAACCCACTCGGTTTCCATCGCCAACTTCTGCCAGCTAAATCGACGTTCTAAATCTTGATAAGCATTATCAACCAACCACCGCCCATAACCAGGATTTTTCAACACCTCCAAAATCCCCGAAGCCAAAGAAGCGCAGTTATTAGCCTGAGTAACAACCCCAGTTTTAGTATGTTGTACCACTTCAGGAAGCCCTCCCGCATCCGAAACCACTACAGGTACCCTTGCAGCAAAACTTTCTAATGCTACAATCCCAAAAGGTTCGTAAAGACTGGGAAAAACAGCACAGTCAGCGACAGTCTGGAATTTGTCGAGATCGTCTTCAAACATGAAGCCCGTAAAATAACACTGGTTCCAAATTCCTAAATTCCAAGCTAGATGTTTGAGATGGTCTGTATTGCCGCCACCAACAATTACAATTTTGGTGTTTCCCCCCTCCCTAATTACTTTATGTGCCGCATTCAGGAATACAGAAATACCCTTTTCATAACTAATTCTACCCACATAATAGACTATTTTTTCCTGGTCTGAAGCAAATTTTCTACGGAAATTTATAGCGTCAAATTCATGCCAGCGTGGCTTTTTATCAGATCTAATTCCGTTGTAAATTACCTCTATTTTGTTCCAAGGAGTCGCTAATACCCGTTCGGCTTCTCGTCGCATATAATCGCTACAAACAATCACCCGCCAAGCGTTGTAAGCGAGGTCGTTTTCTTTGCCGTTTATGTAGCGCTGTCCGTCATTGTGAAGGCCGTTATAGCGCCCGTATTCGGTGGCGTGTATGGTGACAATTAGCGGTATTTTAAAAGTATGCTTGAGGGCGATCGCAGCATCTCCTACCAACCAATCATGAGCGTGGATCATATCAAACGGCCCTTCCTCCAGTATTAGTTTGCCACCGTGATGACCCATACTGCTGTTGAGGTTTGCCACCCACTGGAAAAAGTCCCGGGCGTGCCTCACCACCACCCGATGTACCTGTATTCCTTCCACCACTTCGTACATCGGCGCATGACCGAATTCTACTGTAATCAAGTGAATGGAGTGGCCCAGCTTCACCAATTCTGGATACAGTTCCGATACGTGGCGGGCGATACCCCCCACTATTCTGGGAGGAAACTCCCATGCCAATACCAAAATTTTCATCTTTTTCCGCTCCCAACATTTTACATATCTTAATGTTTACGATTGACCACTTTATTGTATAATATACTGCCTGAAATTTTGATTGAAGGGAAATTTACGCCCAAGAGCTGATTTTGGGCCACAACAAGGACTAGGAATAGTGCAGAAACCGGGTTGTTGCAGAAAAATAGGTCGCCCTCGATCGATCGCCCTGGCGTGAACAAACCCCGTTTCCTGAATATTTGTGGGACGGTACCCAGGGCGATCGCCGTACCCGCTTACTTCAAAATCGGCTCCAATTGGTGTCGAAAACTAGCCCAAGCAGCAGTCGATGCAGAGTTAGAAGCAGCACCCTTCCGCATCAAAATCGCGCCATCTTGAAAGTCAACAATTCCATACTCTCCCGAACTCGACATTCGATCTATCTGCGGGACGATCGCCTGCAACTGTCCCCGTTCCGCGCGAAACGCCACCTGATACTGCTGCAACTGCCACAGATCAGCAATTACATATTCCATCTTCACCGTCTCCCTGGCATCATTACGCAATTCCAACATCGGAAACCTGAGAATTTCCCGGCGGCTTGACAAAATTGGCACAATCGTGTTAGTTGCAGCCACGCTAGCATCCGCAGGAATTTGAGCCAACAGAGGCCGCACCTGAAGTACGTGCTCCCATTGTCTGATCAGAGGAACCTGAACCCAAGGTTCGATCGCATCTGGCAAAATGAACGAAAAAGTGCGATTCGGGTTAGATGTGAAGGTAAAAAATAGCGACAAGCAGATACAAAACGTCCAAAATCGGCGAAATTTTGCCGAGGAAGGGAAAGGAAACATCGCAGAAGGAAAACGCAAGATTGTTTGTTCTCCCCTCCTAATTTTATCTTCTTCCTTTTGGCGATCTGCCCACCATAGGATCGCCCCATAAAAAAGTCCTGGAACCACAGTCATCGCATACCGAATATTAATCGCCAGCACCGACTCTCCTTTCGCTAAAAATAGCTTCAGCAGAGGGAATCCAGCGATCGTCCAAGACGCAGGCGCTACAGCAGGAACCAAAGCTAATGGCAACCACTGGCCAAGCAGGTATTTCATCTTACCAAAAAACGGCGTAAATAATTGTTCAACCAACCGCCCAGGATTGCTCACCATTCCCCAAAGAATTTCGAGAGTCGAAGCCTCATCTCCATCAGCATATTGGCCGAAGCGCTCGATCATAAACCGCTGGGATATATCAGCCGAAAATAAAGGCATAATCAGATTGGTCAGAACTAGCATATAACCAAAACTGAGAATGCACACAGCCCAGCCAGTCTGAGGATAGCGCCGACTCAAAATCAAGTAAACTCCCACCCCAAATAAAACGACTCCCCCATCTTCCCGCACAGCCAAAATTAAAGTTGCGAGAATCCCAAACAGCGGCCAAGTGCGCTTCTCCATCGCCAGCAGCAAGCTAAAAACATAAAGCGGAATTTGGCAAACATCGTGAAAATTGCCCAAAGTCGGGCCAATTACCGCATTAGCGCCATAGTAGCTGACCACAATTGCAGCCGACAGCCGCGGCTCTAGATAGTGCCTTGCAAGAGGGTAGAGCACTAAACCAGCCGCCGTAATCAAAGTCACCTGCAACACCGTCAAAGTCACAGGCGAGGGAAACAGCGAGTAAATTGGCAGCCACAGCATCAGCGCCGGAGTAAAATGCTGCCCCAACCGACGGTAAGATACTTCTGGGAGCTGGTTTTGGTGAACCACATTAGTGGACAAAGCCGAAGAGAGAGAACTCTCAAAGAAGTGGCCATGAGTACCATTCCAAAAAAGTTGATTAAAAATGCCTTGGTCGTAAGTAGCGTAAAAGCTGTAGTAGCGGTGCAGCGTCAGCAATAGGCACAGCACAAAAAAAACCGCCGCCACCTTCATCACCGCATTCAGTGACGATTTTTTATGGCCGCTCAAAAATATCATCCGTCCGCCCTCATCAAATTATCGGGAGAATAGCATAAATGTGAAGAAGATATTAAATTAAAGTAAAAGTGAAATAACTCGGCTCGGCAATGGTCAATTGTTTTCACCCGATCGACAAATTGAATAACGTAAATCTGACCGATAGTGACGACACCGACTGTTCCCCGGAACAGCCGGCCAACTCTGAATCGCTGTTACAGCTTCTGCTGTTCGTAGACAAGCGTCTATCTTCCCGCGAACAAACTAGACACATCCGCAAGTCCCTACAGGATTTGAAGGCAGAGTGGGACTTTGAACTTCAAATCATCGATGTAGGGGAACAGCCCGATTTAGCCGAACACTTTAAACTCCTAGCCACTCCCTCCCTGCTCAAAATTCATCCCGATCCGCGACAAACCCTCGCGGGCAGCGATTTGAGCGCCCAATTGGAACACTGGTGGCCCCGTTGGCAGTTGTCGGTAGAAGAATGTGCAACCCAGAAGTCTGCGCTCACTCTTTCTCAAACCCTGCCAGAGGTAAAACCCATTTATTCGGTTGCTTGCGCCGTTGAACTGGTGCAACTTTCCGATGAAGTTTTTCGGCTAAAACAGGAAAAAGAACACCTGCAACAGCAATTACAGTTGAAAGACCGGATTATTGCCATGCTAGCTCACGACCTCCGCAATCCCTTGACGGCGGCATCTTTAGCTTTGGAAACTTTGGAGTCAAATCAGAAGGTGAAAGATGGGGAAACACCGCGTTTGTCACCGACTCTGGCGACTCATTTGATGAAACAAGCTCGGCGGCAAATTCGGATTGTCGATCGCATGATCACAGATATCCTGCAAGCAGCGCGGGGTACAAATGCCCAATTGCACATTGAACCCAAAAAAATCGAACTGGGGGCGATTTGTCAAGATGTACTCCTTCAGTTTCAAGACAAATTTCAGGCTAAAAGCTTGGAGTTAGAAACAGATATTCCCGCAGATTTGCCCTTGGTTTATGCCGATCCCGATCGCATCAAACAAGTGATTGCCAATCTACTCGACAACGCCAGCAAGTATACCCCAGATGGAGGAACTGTGAGTATTTCCATGCTGCACCGCACTGCTTACAAAGTTCAAGTCAGCATTGGCAACAGCGGACCGGGAATTCCCGAAGAAAATTACGAAAGCATTTTTGAAGACAGCTTCCGCTTGCAGCGAGACAAATCAAAAGACGGTTACGGCATTGGACTTTCCCTGTGCCAGCGCATCATCCGCGCCCACTACGGTCAAATTTGGGTAGACTCCGTACCCGATCGAGGTAGTTGTTTTCACTTTACTTTGCCCATTCAAAAATAAAAATTAGTCATTGGTAATTGGTAATTGGTAATTGGTAATTGGTCAGTTTAATGTTTGCGCAAAGCAGCAATAATCTGTATGTTTGCTTCTGGAAAGGTAAATTGGTCAATTTCGTCCAGTGTCACCCAGCGAATTTCATCGCATTCGATGGTTTGCGGTTCCCCGCTGACATGGCGACAGTGATGTACGTTGAGGGTAACAGTGAACTTACTGTAGTCATGTTCGATCGCAATCAACCAATCGCCAACTTCGATGACAATCCCCAACTCTTCCATAATTTCCCGTTTAATACAATCTTCGATCGTTTCCCCAGCCTCTATTTTTCCCCCAGGAAACTCCCAGAAACCCCCGTGCAGTCCGTGTTGACGCCGCTTGTCAATCAAAATTAGTCCTTGTTCGTTCCAGATGACAGCTACGCCGATAACTTTGTGAGGCAAAGGATAAAGAGACATATAACCAGTAAAACAACTAACAACTAACCAATAACCAGTAACAACTAACAATAGCCCCCCATCTTGCGAGGGAGGGCTTGACAGTTGCACTATTTAAATGTTAAGCATCTACTAATCATCCGAGCCATGTCTTTCACTGGCTTCTAGGGACTTTTCAAAAGTCATTCGCTGTTCAGCATTCCTCAGAAAATAACCGCTAATCATCGCCGAAGCCAGCAATCTGCCTAGATGCTCGCGACTGGTAGAAACAGTCACGCCAAAATGTTCTGACGGCAAGTTTCCCAAAAGTCCGACAATATTTCGCTCCATTACCTGAAAAACTTCGTGAGAAGTAGGTTTAGACAAATGAGAAACGGTGTCAGGAGCCATTGATTGCACGTATTGCCACAATAAATTGGTATTTTCTCCGTCTTCTTCAAAAAACTCTGGGGATTTATTATTAGATGAGTTGCTCACGAGTACCTCCGTTTCAGAGACAGCTTTTGATTTTAGACGTGGGGGAGGTTAATTTGAATAACCTGATATCCGATAGCTGACGATCTTTATTTACTAACTACTTACTAATGTAGCAGGACGGCGAGGGAAACAAAGTAGTCACAACCGAATTCAAGGCGGCGGTTTTTACGATTTTAGATTGGGGATGGCGAAGGAAAAACCCGATCGCC
>DMYK01000456.1:2020-3952 GCA_003483675.1 Microcoleaceae cyanobacterium UBA11344 | reverse complement strand
ACTGTGAGTAATTAATTGGATGAAGTGCGCCGATTGACTGAAATTACTTGTAAACTTTTTCTACTTTCCCTAGCAGATGCCGGACGTATGAGTTTAAATTGGGTTGAGGTGAATATGTCGGATCTGTTAGCTGAAATTGCCGAAGATATGGAACTTTTAGCACCTGATTTAGAAGTACAAATGGCAATTTCTCCTAGTTTATATATCAAGGGCGATCGCGATTTGCTGGTGCAGGTTTTGCAAAATCTGGTGGGTAATGCGATTAAATATAATTTGCCAGATGGTTGGCTGAGGTTACAGGCTAACTGTCATGGAAAAACAGTAATTGTGAAAATTGTCAATAGTTCTCAAGATATTTGTTTTCGCGAGCGCGATCAGATTTTCGATCGCTTCCATCGCGGCGACTCTACTCAAACCCAAAAAATCTCAGGTTCGGGATTGGGACTAAGCTTAGCACGGGAAATTGCACGGGCTCACGGCGGCGATATCAAACTAGATACTGCCATACTTGGTCAAACAGCATTCACACTCAGTTTACCTGTGGGCGATTAGCCCATTCTCGATCGTAGTCCTTTCCACAAAAGTCGAATCACTCCTGCACTTTTTTAAAGCTTATCCAATGCTAGTTGGTATTTTCTGGTTTCAAAATAGACTTGTTTGTGGTTTTGAGTGTTTCTGTTTGCACTACACCGACTCAAGATCGTTGATACCGCAACTTCTCTTCTAACATGAGTAGATAGTTGGCTCGGAACATCCTCATCTGATAATCCCGTGAATCCTTCTGTTTTAAGGTTTCCCAAGCTTCTTGTTTGCCTTTCAGACTTTTCTCTCTAGCAACGTCCATCATTTCTTGGGTAATCTGAGTAAACCCTGAATCTGACTACAAAGAAGCCCACACGCTCTGTGTACTCACTCAGTGTGGGAATATGTCACGATAGCAGTATCATAAACATTTTACCCGGAGGCAGAGACAGTGAAATTAAGAATTATTACAACCGCAGCAATAATTGCCGCGATCGGCTTTCTGGCTCCCCATCCAGTCTTGTCTCAACCAGCCACAGACGGCGGACGCAAACCTGGATTCTGGCAACCTGAAGCACAGGTTGACAATACTCGCAACATTACGCTCAGGCTATTAAACGAAACAGGATTAAACTTAGAATACGGTCAGTCTGGTGTCAGTTTATCATCCTTGCCTGTCGGAACTCAAAAAAACGTAATTGTTCGCGTCAGCAACCGCACGGGTGATCTTGCTAATATTCCGATTAATGTTAAAGGGGGAAGCACAACTTTGAAATACGACTATAGTGTTGACCGTCAGAAAAACACGGTGACAATTCGCATCACCAGATCTGATGGACGCACTAGACAAGACCGTGCAGTTTATATTGATGAGAAGGGGCGAATCTACTCTTTCTAATCTGAATACAATTCGTTTGTAGTAAGGACTTTAGTCCTTATTCGCTAAAAGCTTTAACAGAGGACTGTCGTCCTCACTACAAACTCTAGATTAGTCTCTGGGGGCGTTTCAACGCTTAGAAAGGTTTGAAAAGACAGGCCGCGCTTTAGTCGATCGAGATAGACTGAGGCCCCGTGCTTTTACCGTTGTTGGCGGACGTCGCGCTCGGAGTGTAGGAACTTGAACCAGCTTGCTCGTCGATCCAGCTTTTAACTGGATCGTCGTTAAGGTTGATTCGAAGTAAACCCGAAAAAAATCCGCCCGTGAATGCGATCGGCTGTTGGATCAATTCTTTGACCATTGGGATGAGTTCGTCGAGGAACATTCAAAAGTCTCCTTGTGCTGCTGGGATTCTAATTCATTTTACCCTAGAAATCCGGGCGGGCACTCACAGGCACCGCCCCTACAGAAACAGGACTTACGCAAAAAGTGGTTTGATACACTATTTATATTGGTAAGGTGCGCACTGCGCA
>DMYK01000456.1:0-1862 GCA_003483675.1 Microcoleaceae cyanobacterium UBA11344 | reverse complement strand
CCCTACATATAGAGTGTGTGCGTAAGTCTTAATTCTAATAATTTGCGGGAAAAATTTTATGTGCCGTTTGCTGGGCTACCTTGGCGATCCCATTTTACTCGATTCTATTCTGTACAAGCCGGAACATTCACTCATAGTCCAGAGTTACCAACCCCGCGAAATGACTTCCGGTGTACTCAATGCTGATGGTTTTGGCCTTGGTTGGTATCACCGAAACCAAGATACTAACCCGTTTACTTATAAAAATATCCAGCCAATTTGGAGCGACATCAACCTTCCAAGTATCAGTCGATATGTTGAATCGGGATGTGCTCTAGCCTATGTTCGCAGTGCAACTTCGGGACAAGCAGTAGATTTGAGCAACTGTCAGCCCTTTGGGTCCGATCGCATTCTGTTTGTCCACAACGGCTTTGTGAAAAACTTTCGCCAAACTCTTTACCGACAAATTCGCGCTCTATTTAGCGATCGCACCTATCAGTTAATTAATGGCACTACAGATTCAGAGCATATTTTTGGTTTATTTGTCAATGAATTCGCCGCCGCAAATCTTACTTTAGAAGCTGCTTTGCGAAACGCACTAAAAACTTTAGCAGAGCTAGCAAACTTCGAGCAAGTAGAATTTTCAGCTAATATCATTATCAGCGACGGACACCAGCTAGTAGCCTCTCGCTTTGCTTCCAAAAAAGCTCCTCCTTCCCTCTATTGGCTACAAGACGATCCAAATTTCCCAAAAGCTGTCATTATAGCTTCTGAACCTTTATTTGTCGGCAATTGGCACTCGTGCCCAGCCCAAAGCATTATCAGTACGGGAGAAGACGGTGAAATCAAAATCTATCCAATCTTGTAGAGAGACAATTTATCACGATTTGCAACAGTGCCGTCGCGGCACTTTCCAGCTATTTTCAGGCATCAATTACGAAACTTTCTGTCGCCAAGCCCATCCTGATTTCAGTCCGGTTGGCTGGCATTTAGGTCACATTGCTTATGCAGAAGATTTATGGCTGTTGCAGCACTGTGGTGGATTTAAACCAGTATTTCCTGAGTATCAGAAGCTGTTTCCGGCTGATATTTTGCCTAAAAAAGAACGGGTTTATTTGCCGACAATGGCAGAAGTTGAATGCTATCTCGGTACCGTGAGAAAAAAGGTATTAGATTATTTGGAAATAGCGCCGATCGAGCAACAACAACGCCTCTGGCAGTTTATTATTCAGCACGAAAGCCAGCACTGTGAAACTGTTGCTTTTTTGTTGCAGATGCAGGAGAAGGAATCAGGAAGAGGGAAGAAGGAATCAGGAAGTTCGGCAACGGATTCTGTAACGGATGTAACGGATGCAACGCCGGGAAGGAATCAGGAATCAGGAAGGGGAAATCAGGAAGAGGGAATAATATTAATGCCCAATACCCAATGCCTAATGCCCAATTCCCAATTCCCAATTCCCAATTCCCAATGCCCAATTCCCAATTCCTCAGTCATTGAAATTCCTGCCGGGGAATTTTACATGGGAAGCGATGCGGTTGAAGCTTTAGATAACGAGCGATCGCGCCACCTATGCTATCAGGAAAAATACTCGATCGACCGCTATCCAGTAACTTGCAGTCAATACCGAAATTTCATGGAATCTGACGGCTATCAAAACCCTCAGTGGTGGTCAGCAGACGGTTGGACATGGCTGCAATCTCATTTAGTCGATCGACCACTTTACTGGTCAGAAAATCCCGCTTTTAACCACCCAGTCTGCGGTGTCAGTTGGTACGAAGCCGAAGCTTATTGCAATTTCATCGGCCAGCGGCTGCCCACTGAATCTGAATGGGAAAAAGCGGCTATTTGGGATGCTGAAAATCAAACTCAGCGCACCTATCCT
>DMYK01000231.1 GCA_003483675.1 Microcoleaceae cyanobacterium UBA11344 | reverse complement strand
GCTCCGCATTGAATTAAAGCTTCCAAAGCGCGACGGTTGACAGCATGAAGATTTACGCGATCGCACAAATCTGGTAGCGATTTAAACTTACCCCCTTCCTGTCGCGCCTCCAAAATATTTTCAATTGCGCCCTCACCCACATTTTTAACAGCCGAAATCCCAAACAAAATTTTATCTTTTGCAGGTTCTGTCATCTTGATCGGCGTAAAAGTAAGTTCAGAGCCATTAATATCAGGCGGCTCAACCTCAATACCCAGCTTGAGACAATTAGCGATATATCTCTGTACTTTATCCTGGTCGCCACTGTTAGCAGTCAACAGTGCAGCCATGTATTCTACAGTAAAATTAGCCTTTAAATAAGCAGTTTGATAAGTGATATAGGCATAGGCCATCGAATGGGATTTATTAAAGCAATATTCCGCGAATTGTAGCATCTGCGCGAACAACTTGTCAGCAATTTTTTGGCTAACTCCATTCTTAGTTGCTCCATCAATAAAAGTTTCCTTTTGCTTCTGCATTTCATCAGCCTTCTTCTTACCCATTGCGCGGCGCAGCAAGTCAGCTTGACCCAAAGAATAGCCAGCCAAATCTTGAGCCATCCGCATAATTTGCTCTTGAAAACAAAGCGTTCCGTAAGTCTCTTTTAAAATTGGCTCCAATAGCGGATGATCGTACTCAACTGCTTTACCGTGTTTGCAATCAATAAATTGAGGAATCAAACCTGCATCCAGCGGGCCTGGTCGGTAAAGTGCCAAAATAGAAGAAATATCATCCAGACAGGAAGGTTTGATTTTTTTTACTACATCCAGCATCCCGGAAGATTCTAACTGAAAAATACCTTCTAAATCTCCTCTTTCTAAAAGTTTGTAAGTTTTTTCTACATCTTCAGGCAACTTTTTGTTCCTGGAAAATATCTCTTGAGCTTTGCGTTCCATATCAGAAGGCAGGGCTTCGGCATCAATAGTTTTATTTTGGGTTTGCTTAACATAATCAACGGTTTTTTGGAGGGTTGTTAAATTTTTAAGTCCCAGGAAATCCATTTTCAGCAACCCCAAAAATTCCAAATCTTCCATGAAATATTGGGTAATCACAGCACCCTCATTATTCTTTTGCAGCGGTACAATTTCATCCAATGGCTCTGAAGAAATCACCACGCCGGCCGCGTGAACGCCATAGGTTTTGTTGGTTCCTTCAATGCGAATTGCCATGTCAATCCACTGACGAACCGGGACTTCGGTGCCAGTTTCTGCATTTATGCAAATTGTATTTTCGTAGTTGTCTTTAAATTCCTGTGCAGGTGTTGCATCGGAAATCATCACTTTGAGTTTTTCCGGTTTTCCTCGCGAAACCGGAATCATTTTTGCCATCTCGTCTGCTTTTTTGTAGGGAATGCCTAAAACTCTGGCAACATCTTTCAAGACAGCTTTTGATGTCATTCTATTAAATGTAATAATTTGCGCTACGCGATCAGTGCCATATTTTTCAGTAACGTATTTAATCATGTCGTCCCGTCTTTCTATGCAGAAATCGCTATCAATATCTGGCATAGATTTGCGTTCGGGATTGAGAAATCGCTCGAATAGTAGTCCGTGGTGTACGGGGTCTATATTGGTAATTTTGAGGACGTAGGCAACTAGAGAACCTGCGGCAGAACCGCGTCCTGGCCCTACGGGAATGTTATTGTCTCTGGCGTATTTGATGTAGTCCCAAACTACTAAAAAGTATTCAGAAAATCCCATCTGCTGAATCATTTTTAGTTCGTATTCTAGCCTTTGTTTGTAGATGGGTGGAATTTCATTGCGGGTGCGGGATTTGAGGCGTTCTAATAGTCCTAGCCAGGATATTTCTTCTACATAGGTATCGGCGGTATGTTCTGGGGGAATTGGGATTGTGGGAATCCGGGCTTCTCCTGTCAGTTCATATCTTGATACTTTATTTGCGACTTCTAGAGTATTGTCGATCGCCTCTTGGATGACATCAGCATCTAAATGGTCTTGAAACAGTTGCGCCATCTCCATAGCAGACTTAAGATACTCAGTGCCGCTGTAGCGCATCCGCTTGTCTTCTTCAATCAGTTTGTTGGTGTTAATGCACAACAAAGCATCGTGAGCTTCGACGTCGTTGCAAGAAATATAGTGAGAATCATTGGTAGCGACTATTTTAATGTTTAGTTCGCGGGCAATTTTGACTATTTCAACATTAACCATTCGGTCTTCTTGGGAACCGTGGTCTTGAATTTCTAAATAGTAATCTTCCCCAAATACTTCTTTATACCATTGGGCGACTTCGCGGGCAACATCTAGCTTTCCTTGCATAATCATTTGGGGAACTTCTCCACCCAAACAAGCGCTGGTAACAATTAAGCCTTCGGAGTATTGTTTGAGCAGTTCTTTATTGATGCAAGGGCGGGCAAAAATACCTCTTTCTGGCATTCCCTTTAAATGGGAAATTGTAGTTAATTTAACTAAGTTTTTATAACCTTGGGTATTTTTAGCTAAAACAACTTGATGGTATTTTCTTCTACCTCGAACTTTTACTTCTATGTCGCCGTTGACGACGTACATTTCGTTGCCAATAATCGGCTTAATATTTTTATTTCGACAAACTTTGATTAGTTCGATCGCCCCATACATCACCCCGTGGTCCGTAAGGGCGATCGCGGGCATTCCCAATTCTACCGCCCGTTCAGCTAGCTGCTGTAGCTGAGAGGCCCCATCTAGCAGGCTATAATCGCTGTGAATGTGCAAACCAACGAAGGACATAGGGATTTTAGATTTTACATTTTAGATTTTAGATTGTACACCATCCGCGTAGA
>DMYK01000454.1 GCA_003483675.1 Microcoleaceae cyanobacterium UBA11344 | reverse complement strand
GGGGTGCGAGTTATTCTCGATCCAGCACCGGCTCGTTCCGATTGGCCGTTAGCGGAGCCCTCGGAGAGGATCGACCTTGATCCGCTAATTGATATTATCACGCCGAATGAAGTGGAGGCTAGTCAGTTAGTCGGTTTTGCGGTGTATGACACAGAAACTGCGATTTTAGCTGCTCAGCAGTTGCAGCAGCGGGGTGTCAAGAATGTGATTGTTAAATTGGGCGATCGCGGTGTGGTTGCTGTGACTACCGATCGGACTTTGTTTGTACCGGCTTTTGTGGTGGAGGCGATCGATACTGTGGCTGCTGGTGATGCTTTTAACGGGGGTTTGGCGGCCGCGTTAGAGGTGGTATGTCGCTGTCGGAGGCGGTGGTGTGGGGGGCGGCAGCGGGCGCTCTGTGCGTTACTAAGATGGGTGCTCAAGTTGCTATGTGCGATCGGGCAACTTTTGATGCTTTTTTGCAGTCAGAGGGAAGAGGAAATAAGGAAGAGGGAAGATGAAAGTTTAGGACTTACGCATCAGACCCAAGTATAGGGGCAATGGTTCGAATCCGCGGTTCCTGAGCGTAGTCGAAGGGCACCAACCACCACGGGGGATTGCCCCTACAAAACGCTATATTTAGAGGCTGTGCGTAAGTCCTGAAGTTATAATTTTGCACTGCGGTTAAGAATTAGGAGGCAATGACTTGACGAGTTTTTTTTATAGGTTATAATCTAAGAATTGTTTTTTATCTATCATTTAAGATTATGGAACCTTTATTAGCAGCAGCCTTAGCACTAGGAACAGTCGTCGGCACAAAAGCCTTAGAGAAAACTGGCGAAAAAATTGGTGAGGCTTGTGTCGAAAAAACGCAACAATTTTTAACAAATCTTAAGCAGGAAAGCCCACTACAGTAACAGCAATTGTTGAACATACACCCAATCAGCCTTTAAATTATAGTCAAGTCATTCCCGCGATTCAAGCCGCAGCCGAAAAACGACCCGAATTATTCACACAAATTCAAGAGTTAGCAGAATTATGGAAAACCGAACCTAAAATCATCTCCTATATTCAAGAGGTTGAGACTAATCTCAGATCGAACCCTTCTATTATTAATAATAGTAAACTGGCTGATGAGATTAAAAATTTATTTCAAGGGGGTACATTTAACAACACAACTTTTAATTGACTGCTTTCGCCTGATGGGAACCGGGAAAAGTCGATTCCCAATATTAACTGGCGCGAAACCTGTCAAAACGCATTAGCAGAAAGACAAAAACGACTCACCACCAATCCCCTCACTACTGGCGACGGGGTAGAGTTTACTTTTGATGATATTTATGTACCTCTGGGATTGGTGGAAAAGGTAAAGAAAGAAAAACGCCCTGGGGAGGTTTCGCCAGAGGAAGGTTCCCAATTTTATCAGCCAGAAAGGCCCGAAAGCCAGAAGCAGAAGAAAAAAGAAGAGAAGGAGTATGAAGAAGTCACTCGCACCTATAAAAATGACGAGTTTTTCGCGCAAGTGCTGAAACAGGGGAAAAGTCCGAAAAGTCAAGGGCGCCGGTTAGCGGTGACGGGAGAAGCGGGTGCGGGGAAAACCACACTATTACAGAAAATGGCCCAATGGGTAGCCGCAGAGACAGAGCAAGATGTGGCAATTTGGGTGTCTTTGGCAGATTTGCAGGGGCGAAGTGTTGAGGAGTACCTGCTGCAAAAGTGGCTTAAAGATGCTTTGAGGGCGGTGCGGGTAACGCCGGAAATGGAAGAGGCGCTGGCGTTGCTGTTTAACAGTGGGCGAGTGTGGCTGTTGCTGGATGGGGTGGATGAAATGGGGAGTGGCAACCCCCTGGCGACGGTGGCGGCTCAGATTACCGGTTGGGTTGCTTCGGCGCGAGTGGTGGTGACTTGTCGCCAGAATGTCTGGGATGGGAGGAAAAACGCCCTGGAAGGTTTTGATGTTTATCGCAATCTCGATTTTGACTACCCGGAGGGGGTGGGGCAATTTATTCAGCGCTGGTTTGTGCGTCACTTAGAGTTAGGGGAGCGGTTGCTGGCAGAATTAGCCCAGGCTGGAAAAGAGCGGATTCGGGATACGGTGCGAAATCCCCTGCGGTTGGCGCTGTTGTGTCGCGCTTGGCAATTTCGGCAGGGGGGTTTACCGGAAACCAAGGCGGGGTTGTATCGGCAGTTTGCCAAGGCGCTGTATGAGTGGAAGCAGGAGAAATTTCGCACCACTGAAGACGAGCAGGAAGAGTTAAATGCTGCGTTGGGAAGGTTGGCGCTGCGAGGGATGGAGCAATCTGAGTCTCGGTTTCGGTTAAAGGAAAGTTTGCTAAGGGAGGTTTTAGGAAAAAAAGATCAACCTCCGTTTAGCTTGGCGTTGCAGTTGGGTTGGTTGAATTTGGTAGGGGTGGCACTGGAAAATCCCGATGAGCGGGTTTATGCGTTTTATCATCCCACGTTTCAGGAGTATTTTGCCGCGTTGGCGGTGGATGATTGGGGTTATTTTTTCCATCATGTACCGGATAATCCCAGTTTGGGGACTTATCGGATTTTTGAGAAGCAGTGGAAAGAGGTGATTTTGCTGTGGTTTGGGCGAGAGAATGTGCAGAAGGAGAAGAAAGAGGCGTTTATTGAAAATTTGGTAAATTTTGCTGATGGTTGTGGTAGTTGGAATTATCCGAAAGTAGATAAAGGTTTTTATGAATATCAGGCTTATTTTCTCGCGGGGGCTATAGTTTCTGAGTTTAAGGATAGTCGTTTGGCTGATGCAATTGTTAGTCAAATTTTGAAATGGGTGTCTGGTGATTTTAATCTTAAAAAACGCAAATGGATAACATTTTTCTCACCAATTCAGGAAGGGTCAATATCTGTATTGCAAGAAACAGATAGGGAAAGAGCGATCGCGAGTTTAATCCAACTGCTCGATCAAACTTCAGATGAAGATACCCGTGGGAGTGTTGCCGATAGTTTGGGTAAAATAGCAGTGGGGAATGAGGGGGCGATCGCGAGTTTAATCCAACTGCTCGATGACACTTCAGAGGATGAAGATACCCAGACAATTGTTGCCGATAGTTTGGGGAAAATAGCCGTGGGAAATCAAGGGGCGATCGCGAGTTTAATCCAACTGCTCAATCAAACTTTAGAGGAATATAACCGTTGGATAGTGGCCGATAGTTTGGGTAAGATGATCGCGAATAAACAGCAATATTACCAAGTGGTTTCTGCCCTTAAATTTAATTTAACCTCAAGATTTTTCTACCATAAGGAATGTTTCTACCAAATTACTTGGCAATGCGCCCAAAACCTCACTTACCCAGAATTCTATATGGCATGGCATAGTGAAAAAAGCAACATCTGGAAAATTTTAGGGAAACACTTAAATCGTCCAATATTTTCATAGTAAAATCGCCCCTAACTTCTCTCAACTTCAACCCCTACCTATCAACATTCAATCCCTAGCAGATGAAACAGACACGATCGCTATTTGCCAAGAACTTTGCACCCTAATTTACTGCCTCGCACTCCCCGATACAGACATCCCCACTGTCAGCAACTTTGCCCAACTCAAACAACACATTCTCACCGTAAAACGCCAACTGCAAAAACGCAACCTAGCCCTAATTCTCCATGAGTGTACCCCTCATCCCCCACTCCTCACCTGCTGTCGCAAAATCGCCGATGATAAACTCGGTTTACACATTCTCTGGATAACCGACGAATCCCTCGAAGCGCCTCTGCGCGGTTTTCCCCCCAGTCAGGATAATTTATTAGGAGTAATTCAAACTTGGTTAGAGGAATGTTAGGGAAGAAACCGGGTTTCTGCTTGGAGATTGTTGGTGAAAACCAGATATCTCAGAAACCAGGTTTCTGACTCAATGGAAGTGCGATCGCTTTTTTAGGAAGTCAAACCAAAACTTAACCTAAGTGCTTGCCTGATTTCTTTACAAAACTTTAATGCTTCACGCGCTGTATCTTTATCAGCCGAAGCTCCTGGGTAACGATAAGCAACTGCAAAAGCAGTTAACGCTAAAAGTTTCGGGCGAAAAGTATCATAACTAGGTTCAACAGGTAAAAGCAAATCTAATAAAACGGTCAAATTATGAGTTTTACTAAAACTAATTCCCGCTTCTTGCAAACGCGCTTTCAGATATTTCTCAACACATTGTTGAGCGTGAAAACACGCCGCATCATAGTTGGGAGATTTCCTCGCTCGTAATTCCCGCAAAGTCGTAGTAAAATCCCCTTCAGCTTTATCAACCCATTCAACTGTTAGGGGATTCATAAATCACCTTTCCTTTTTCGATGATTTCCCGCAGAAAAAAATCATTCCATGCGAGGCGTTGCTCCACCTCGACGGGACTTCGCACTACCAAATCTATGGCAAACTTCGGTTGAACTTTATTTAAAATTTCCCAAGTTTTCCGAAAATTGCTCCCCTTGTATGGCAAAATCACTAGCATATCTACATCCGAGTCATCTTGAGGGTTGCCATAAGCATAAGAGCCAAACAAAATGATTTTTTCTGGCTGAAATTCATTGGCAATAGCCTCACTTAATTGCACGATCTTCTCCCTTTCTATCATAGTCAATAAATGCTCCTTTAGCAAAAAATGTGTAATTAAGCCTAGCTTAAAATCGGAATAAATTGTTTTTTAAACTTAAATTTATTGTACCAGAAAACTCGATTAAAGTCAAGGGCTAAAGAAACCGAGTTTCTAGTTAGGAACTGTTAGGCAAAACCCAAGCATTATTTCCTACCATTTATAACCTTTGGCTTTCCCCCACTCTAGCCATATCTGAGTCATCTCTTTAGTTTTACCCCGTTTTTCTAAAGGTACTGGATCTTCTCCAGTAATTTCACACAGAGCATGAAACCAACGCCCCGATTTTCTTTCCACTTCCCTTAATAACAGAGGAATTACTACTGGCCCCATCCTAATAATTTGTTGGTAAGCAGGGTGCATTACTAAGTCTGTAGTCGAGGAAATACCTATAGTTTCATTGCGCCATTGTTGTACTAAATTTGTAAAAGTTCGCTCGATTTCTTCGATCGCCTTTGGCATCACACTCACTGGGTAAAAATAGCCAACTAAGCACCCGTTATACTCTATTGCTAGAGGTTCGGTTGCCTCTCACAAAACTTGTTCATTTAATTCATGCAAATTTCTTTGTTTCATCGGGCATAAATTAAAATATTAGTAGCTCGATCGTAACTGAGAAGAATATTTTTGTCAAGGATTAAATTCGCCACGATCTGTCGCCATTTTCTGGCAACAATCAAAGAAACCGGGTTTCTACTTAGAGACTTTTGGCTCAAACCAGATATCTCTAAGAAATCGGGTTTCTCAATTGTCACCAATGGCTAGAACCTGGGAAAGAGAATTTCAAGTCTTTTTGGGAGTTGCAAGTGCAACAGTTCCATATACCGAAATTCCTGACTGCTTTAATATTTTAATTGCCGACTTGACAGTAGTACCGCTAGTATAAATATCATCAACTAACAACACCCGATCGCGCGGGAGTCGGCGGCGAAAATCCTTACCCAAAATTAAAGCATCTTTCATTTCCGCTTGCCGCTCCTGCGCTGAAAGCTGAAATAGTGCCTGGGTATATTTTACCCGTTCTAAACCGTGCCGCTGCAAAGGTAAACCAGTTAACTCGCAAAAACTTTCCGCCAAAAGTTCCGCCTGGTTAAATCCCCGCTGTTTCAGCTTTTCCTTGTGCAGCGGAATCGGTACGACGGTTAAATTGTCAATAGCTAATTCGGGATAATTCAGCCAAGCTTCGGCCAGCCAGCCGCCAAGAGGTTTCCCTAATTGGGGATTGTTCTCATATTTGAAAGCTGCGATCGCCCGTTTGAGAGCCCCGCCGTACTCCCCCCATACAAAAACAGCCCGATCGGTTTCCCAATATTGACCCGGTGTGGCTAACTGACAGCGCTGAAGTTGCTTGCGGCAGTAGGGACAAAACTCTGCGGTAGCTGGTCGTTGACAAAGAGGACAGTTAGACTTAAGAAATAGATTGAGAAAAGATTTGACTAATCCCGTCCATTGGCGCTTATTCATTCTAATATTGCAGTAAGTGATTAGTGGGCAATACTCTTTGACATCATACACTCTTCGACAACATACTAATCAGTTTGCTCGCAAGCCTAACAGCGTGAAAAATCTCTACTGGCTAGACAAAATTCAACCTTCAGACAGAGATGCTGTGGGAGATAAAGCATTTTACTTGAGCTGCTTGATACAGAAAAGTCATCCCGTTGTACCGGGTTTTGTTGTGTCGGCTAAAACCTTCTTTGATCACACCTGGCAGTTTTTAGAGTCCATCGACTGGTTGGAACCGCTGTTTGCTGACTTACCCAACTCTTTGCTACACTTGAATGTCGATGAGCCCAGACAACTCCAAGCGATCGCCCGCAGCATCCGCAGCCAAATCGCAGCCGCCAAACTACCCGATTCATTGCTCTCCACCCTGGAGTCGGCTGTATCTCAACTAAACTCCAAAGCCTTAATTTTTCGCCCTTACCTGACTTCCCGAAACCCAAACACAGCGGGAATGCTGGAATCTCAGGCTGTATGGGCAGAAACAGAGGCGATCGCAGCCGGGCTGAAGCGGGCTTGGGCAGAACTGTTTAAAGCCCAAAGTTTATTTTACTGGCAACGGTGCGGTCTGAAAATACAGCAAATTAATCCGGCAGTTTTGGTGCAGCCTCTTCAACGTGCGATCGCCGCCGGTTCGCTACAAACTAACGGCGGTGAAGCCTGGGAAATTCAAGCCACCTGCGGTTTGGGAATGTCGATCGCCCGGGGGGAAACAATCCCCGATTACTATCAAGTGCAGCCTGAAACTGGCGCGGTAAAATTCCAGCGGTTGGGTTACAAAACATTAGCTTATAATCTCAAAATCGGCGGTTTAAATTCGGGTGAAGATCTGCTTATAGGAAATGGCGACGCTTTCCCAAATCCTAATTCTCAATTTCCAATGCCCAATTCTGCTGGGAGTTGTTTGGATGTTTATGTATTGGGCGAAAAGGCGCAAAGTGAATATGTTTTAAATCAACATCAATTGCAAAAGTTAATTGATTTGAGCAAAAAAGCGATCGCAGAATTCGACGAAAAAAAAAATAGGATAATTTTGGAGTGGACGATGAATCAATCAGCAGAATGCAACGAACCGGAGTTTTATTTCACTCAAGTTCGTCTCTTGAAAAACACAAAAGTCGCACAGACATGGGAAAATCCGATCGCACTCCCAAACCAAAACTCGATCGCCCTAACCCGAACTCCTGCCGTACTTAGAGGTTTGGCTGCGGCATCAGGAAAAGCTCAAGCAATTGCCCAAGTTATGACTAATTCCCCCGAAAACTCGGAATTTGTAGCTGGGGGAATTTTGGTAGCGCGGGAAATCCATCCTCATTGGCTACCTTGGTTGAAAGTTGCTGCTGGGGTTGTTGCCGAACAAGGAGGTATGACTTGTCACGGGGCGATTTTAGCCAGAGAATTAGGTATTCCGGCAGTTGTGGGAATTGCCGGGGCCACTTTGGCGATCGAGACTGGCGATTCGGTTTTTGTAGACGGCGATAGCGGCGAAGTTTTTGCGTTTTCTCAACCTTTAATGCTCAATACTCCAAGAGAATCTGGGGAGCCTAACATTGGCAGACATGGAGAAACACTAAACAGTCAAGATTTGTCGATTACAGCAGCACAAATGTCGATCGCCCATCACCAATTCCCAACTTTAGATCGCTCTTCTAATCCCGATCCTAAATCTCGGCTATCCGAGTCTGGTCAAGATTTTTGGGGTGCGCCAACGGCGACTCAACTGCTAGTTAATATTAGCCAAACTGGATCGATTGAGCGAATCAAAAATCTGCCCATTGACGGCATCGGATTGCTGCGATCGGAATTAATGGCAATGGATGTTTTGGACGGTCAAAATCCCCAACTTTGGTTGCAAAACGGCCGTGAATCGGAATTTGTCGATCGCATGGCTACCCAGTTAAGTTTATTTGCTGCTGCGGCTTCGCCACGTCCAATATTTTATCGCTCTCTGGATTTGCGGGAATCTGGGGTAGATGGCAGTTTTAGTTATAACTGTGAACCAGAGTTATTTGATTGGGAACTAACTGTACTTAAAAGAGTCTGCGAGTCAGGCTATACAAATATTAATTTAATTTTGCCTTTCGTGCGCTCAGTTGAAGAGTTTGTCTTCTGTCGCCAACGTTTAGAAACGGTTTGGAAACAGCGGCCTGCTGAGTTTCAACTGTGGATCATGGCTGAGGTTCCGTCGGTTTTATTTTTATTACCAGATTACGTGAAAGCAGGGGTACAGGGAATTTCGATCGGCACTAATGATTTAACCCAATTGCTGTTAGGAGTTAACCGCAACTCCCCAGATCTGGCTAGTGCTTTCAGTGGGCGCGATCGACCGATGATGAAGGCGATCGAACAATTAATCTTTCAGGCTAAGGCTGCTGGAATTCCTTGCTCTATCTGTGGCGATGCTCCAGCTTTATATCCAAAAATGATTGAATCCCTGGTGCTGTGGGGGATTTCGTCGATTTCTGTGAATGTGGATGCTGTGGAAAAGACTTACAGGGCGATCGCTCGTGCTGAACAACGTTTGCTCCTAGAAGCCGCTCGCTCTATTATTAAAAATAATAATTAAAAACACGAGCTTTCAAAGTTAGTATCATATCGTTTCCGGTTGCATC
>DMYK01000440.1:1608-13174 GCA_003483675.1 Microcoleaceae cyanobacterium UBA11344 | reverse complement strand
AAAAAGCAAGGATATTCTGATTATACTTTACTGATTGTTGGCAAGGGAGACCAGCAAGAGGAATTAGAAGCTTTTATTAGAGAGCAAGATTTTTCTGAACAAGTAAATTGGGTGGGATGGGTAGATTACGGAAGTCTGGGTGCTTACTTTCAGCAAGCTGATATTTTTGTGTTTCCTACTTTTGAGGATGTTTGGGGAATGGTTGTACCAGAAGCAATGGTGTTTGGGAAACCGGTATTGTGTTCAAATGGTGCTGCTTCTTGTGAATTAATTGTGGAAGGGGAAAACGGTTATATTTTCGATCCCAGTAATGCTAAGGAGTTAGCAGAAAAAATGCAAGTTTTTCTAGATATTCCTGATTTGGTTGAGTCGATGGGTGAGCGATCGCGACAGCTAATTTCTCAAAAAACTCCTGAAACGGCGGCCAAAGGTTATGTCGAAGTTATATCTTTTTTAAGGGAACCTAATAATTAATAATCAATAACTGATGAAAGTTCTATTATCTGCTTTTGCTTGCGAACCAAATCTCGGCTCCGAAGAGGGAGTCGGATGGAATACTGTGCTCCAAGTTGCTAAATATCACGAAACTTGGGTATTTACTCGCACATTTTGTCGATCGTACATTGAGGCAGAACTAAAACTCCATCCAGTGCCAAATTTGCACTTTGTTTACTTCGATCCTTTTGGGTGGAGCGAAGATTGGAAGGGGAGACAAGGATTGCTGCAACTGCACTATTATTTGTGGCAAATCTGGGCTTATTTTATCGCTCGGAAACTCGATCGCGAAATAAGTTTTGACATAGTACAACACGTAACTTATGTCAAACATTGGTCTCCCAGTTTTTTAGCATTATTACCGCACCCTTTCATTTGGGGGCCTGTGGGGGGTGCAGAAGCGGCACCAAAGCCTTTTTGGCAAGATTTTAGCCGCCGGGGCAAAATTTACGAAACTCTGCGGGAATTGGCTCAAGGATTGGGGGAACGCGATCCGTTTGTGGGGTTGACGGCGCGGCGCAGTGCGATCGCCCTTGCAACTACGGAAGAAACGGCGGCTAGACTGCGATTTCTGAAAGCAAAAAACGTGAAGATTTTCTCGCAAGTCGGTTTGTCGCAGCAGGAAATTCAGGAACTAGAGCAATTTCCAACCCCGCCGGAGCAACCAATTAGATTCATCAGCGTCGGTCGTCTCTTACACTGGAAAGGGGTACACTTGGGACTCCGTGCATTTGCGGAGGCGAAGCTGGAACAATCGGAATACTGGATTGTCGGAGACGGGCCCGAAAGGCAGCGTTTAGAAGCTTTGGTGAAAGAATTGGGGCTGACGAACCAGGTACATTTTTGGGGAGCTTTACCTCGCGCTGAAACTCTTTCTAAAATGGGGGAATCTCACGTTCTGCTCCATCCCAGTTTGCACGATTCTGGTGGGTTTGTCTGCACGGAAATGATGGGGATCGGTCGTCCGGTAATTTGTTTGGATTTGGGGGGCCCGGCTACTCAAGTGACTGCTGAAACGGGGATTAAAGTGCCTGCTACCGACCCCGATCGCGCTGTGCAAGGTCTAGCGGAAGCTATAGTGTGTTTAGCGATCGATCGTGAATTGCGATCGCGCTTGGGTGAAGCAGGTCGAAAGCGCGTCAGGGAAGTATATGATTGGGATGTCAAAGGTAAATTCTTTGCCCAATTGTGCGAAGATCTAGTCGATCGGAAGTCTGGATAACTTCCGATCTATTCGACAAAACAAAACCACAAAAACTCTATTTTTTAAGGCTGTGAAATATGGGCGTTGCAATCATTACTGGATCGGCGGGTTTAATTGGCTCTGAAGCCTGTAAGTTTTTTGCCCAGCAAGGCTTCGATATAGTTGGCATCGACAACAATATGCGCCAGTTCTTTTTTGGTGCAGATGCTTCTACAAATTGGAACCGCCAACAACTAGAAAAATCCCTGGGGACAAAGTATTTCCATTTAGATGTTGATATTCGCGACTATGAAGCGATTACTAATATCTTTCAGCGGTACGGTGAGGATGTGGAATTAGTGATTCACACGGCTGCCCAGCCTAGCCACGATTGGGCGGCCCGCGCTCCTAAAATAGATTTTACCGTCAATGCCAACGGTACTATCAATCTTTTAGAAGTAACTCGCTTGTACTGTCCCAAAGCTGTTTTCATTTTCACTTCTACCAACAAAGTATACGGTGATACACCCAACAGTTTGCCTTTAGTGGAATTAGAACACAGGTGGGAAATTGAACCTGGTCATACTTACGAAGGCGGCATTAGAGAAGATATGTCGATCGACCAGTGCTTGCACAGTTTGTTTGGCGCTTCTAAGGTGGCTGCTGATGTTTTAGTTCAAGAATACGGTCGCTATTTTGATATGAAAACCGCTTGTTTTCGCGGTGGCTGTCTGACGGGGCCGAATCATTCTGGAACTCAATTGCACGGCTTCCTCGCCTATTTGATGAAGTGTGCCGTGACGGGAACTCCCTACACCGTGTTTGGCTACAAAGGCAAGCAAGTCCGCGATAACATTCACAGTGCAGATTTAATTTCGGCATTTTATGAGTTTGTTAAAGCTCCCAGAAGTGGAGAAGTTTATAATACAGGAGGTGGCCGGTACAGCAATTGTTCGATGCTAGAAGCGATCGAAATGTGCGAGGCAATTGCCTCGCGCAAATTCAATTGGACTTATGCTGAAGGTAATCGGATTGGCGATCACATTTGGTGGATTAGCGACAATTCAAAATTCGCTAGTCACTATCCAGACTGGAAAATGAAATATAACGTCAAACAAATTCTACAGGAGATTTATGAGTGTAACCGCGAGCGTTGGCTGAAAGAGGCTTCTAATAGTTGATTGAACCGCGCAAAAAGCATTTACTGGCAATTGAACCAAACAATTAAAGGCCAAGTCAAACAAATCCGGGAGGAAGTTTATGAGTGTTACCTCGGGTGCTAGCTTAAAGAGGTGTGTAATGATCGATCAGGGTAAAAAGAATGTTCTGGGAATCTTAATAAACGCCGTTAATTATGAAGCGGCGATTAGCAAAATTATTGCAGCAGCCCGTACCCGCAAACCCATGTCGGTTTCGGCTTTAGCGGTTCACGGGGTAATGACTGGAGTGCTTGACAAAACGCACCGCTATCGTCTCAATCACATCGACTTAGTATTGCCAGATGGACAACCAGTCAGGTGGGCAATGAATTTGCTCTACAATACGGGATTGCCCGATCGCGTTTGCGGGCCGAATACGATGTTAAAAGTCTGCGAACGTGCGGCCGAAGAAGGGTTGTCTATCTATTTATACGGCTCTAAAGCTTCTGTACTAGATGCTTTATCTCAAAATCTTTGCAAGCGTTTTCCCAAGTTAATTATTGCTGGGATTCAGCCTTCTAAATTTAGGCAAGTTTCGCCCAAAGAGAAACAGGAAATTGCCCAGAAAATTCGCAATAGTGGGGCGGCAATTACTTTTGTTGGTTTGGGGTGTCCGCGACAAGAAGTCTGGGCTTATGAATACCGGGACGATTTATCAATGCCGCTGATTGCTGTAGGTGCTGCCTATGATTTTCATGCCGGTAATTTGGCGAAATCTCCTGAGTTTTTATCTAGAATAGGTTTGGAATGGCTGTTTCGACTGATCATGGAACCAAGGCGTCTTTGGCAGCGCTATGTGTTGTTGAATCCACTTTATATCTGGCTGTTTTTGCTACAAGCTTTGAAATTAAAACAGTTCGATCCTAAAGACGCCACGGCACCTAGGGAAGAAATGCTGTACGGTTGAAATTTCAAGATTGCTTGTGAATTATGGGTGCTCACAAGTAAAAAGTAAAAAGTTTAGATTGTCACTAATTTTTTTGACTTGTGACTTTAAACTTGTCAGGGTGCTTTATCTATAATTAACGCCTTGTTTGGCATAACTTCAGTTTGGCTTATTGTCTAGCTTATTTGCGAATAGAACCTGCACTGCAACGTCAAACCGTTAGACTTTATCTCATCTTTTTGGGGACTGTTCAGCTTCTCTAAATCCATAGAATCACCAGATACGCGACTGGTTTAGTCCTGAATACAAAAACCAGGTTTCTTGAGGTAATTGCATCATTTGAGGTTGACGAAAATCGGTATAAACCAGTTTTTTTAGGTTGATAGTGCATCCAGGACTATAGGACAGGTATTACGCAAAAATCTGATTGGTATCATCGGATAATTGACTTTCGGTGGCTTGATTAGCCCGCCTTGAGTAGGCAATAACCTGCTGCATATGTTTTACGCGAGCTTTAAAAGTGTTTTCAAAAGTGTGTTGTTGAGCAAACTTCAGCGACTTGAACGACATAGATTTAATTGCTTCCCGGTTCTGGCTGAGCTCTGCAATTTTCTTCGCCATCTGTTTAGGTTGATTCATTCGCACAACCCATCCAGTCTCCGACATTACTGAAATTCCCTCGAATGCTTCGTTAGCATAGCCAACAATCGGCACGCCACAAGACATAGTTTCTATGTAAGTACAGGAAGGATCGCCCTGCCGGTGACAGCAAACAAACAAATCAATATTCTGCTTGACAAATGGGAAAAACTCTGTCTTAAAGTCTGGTACGCCGAGCATTTTCACGCAGTTCTGAAGTTGATTAGCTGCTATTGTCTCGTGCATCGTCTTTTCTAAATCGCCAGCACCGCTGATGAACATTTCAAAGTTTACTTTCATTTGCTTAAGTTCTTGAGCAACTAAAAGTAAATGATCGGCTCCTTTCATTTTAATTAGGCGACCTGAGAACAACAACCGCAGAGGCGTATCTTCAGATCTGTTTTCAGTCCGCTTTTCAATTTCAGCTTCTGTTGCTAACATATCCTCGCTAATCCGCGTGTCAAAGAAAAATAGTGGATTGGGATTGAGACCCTTGTAGTCTTCGTAGGTAGGAGTGCCGTTGCACTGCAATCCATCTGCCATTGCGATCGCTTCCCGCTGCTTGATTTCCTGATTTTGCTCCCAGAGCATTTTCCGCAGGCGTATAAGGGGATTTCTCGCACTCACAGTCGCAATTTGTTTGCGAGTTTTCAAAGTGTATTCGGAAACGTAAATACAGGTAACTCCAGCTAAACTACAGACTTTACTGATATGGTTTTGTCGGTATCCCGGCACTGCCAATACTAGGGAACTTTTGTGCTGTTTCAGTAGAGCAGGCGTGATGAGATCGAAAGAAATTACCTCTAATTTGAAAGGCAATTCATTAAGATTGAAGATTTTTTGATCGATATTGCCGTTATCTACTTGCGTCTCTTCCATCATCACAGTAATGGAACCATCCCAATAACGGCTTAATTCGACGACGGCTTCTATTAACTTGCGGGTGAGTAAAACTTTGCCGTTTGGCAATAGCTTCGCTTGTAGAGGTTGTAGGATTGTCAGGTTGTTGTTGGTAGGCATTGCTATATATTCCTTAGTTTTAAGTTGTTACTGTTGATGTGGTAGTGAATCGTTGGTGTAATTGACAACGGCTGTCGATCGCCATAACAGACATCGACCGAATTTAGGTTTCCACGCCTGATACGACAAGTGTTTCAGACACTTTTTCGGAGATATTTAATACTTAAAATGGATACAGGAACTGGATTTGAGCTTTAAACTTGTATACCATGCCTGTTTGATATATTGCAATCATCTTGCAATCTACGTATAAATGTTAATCAGCTTTGTCGAGCTTTACTGATTCTTTACAATTGATCGGTCAATTATAAAGTTCAGCGCAATTTTAGGGTAAATTTGGTTAAAATCAACTGTTTTATAGGTATTTATACCTAAGTGGAATCCTCAAACTGCTTCGAGCTAGCAAGCATAGCAAGAGCGATCGCGATTTCCGAATCCGGCGATCCAAATGCTTTAAACTATAAGATTTATGACAAAGTTATTTAAATTTTACCTAAATATATATCTTGTAACATAGCCATCATATTTCTTCACAATTAACAAGGCGAACGGGAAGGAATAAAAAAGAAATTTTATCCCTTCTCGATTCGCTAATGGGAAGCCTTGATGCTGAACTTTTCTTTAATCAACCGGATATAAAAGTGCTTGAAGGCCGACTTAATGACGCGGGGCATACCAAAGTCGATCGGCATCATATTTTCCGGCAATTTCCAATCCAAAACTTTCAGACTTTCCGGCTGCAAAAGCGGAAAATCAATAGCCTCTAAATTCGAGCAAAGTCCCAACTTCATCGCCGCAGCTACAGTCGGAACAGCCGTCGGATCGGCATTAATAATTTCAACTACCGTTCTATCCAAAGCAAACACATCGCTTGAAGCGCCCAAAATTCCCAAAAACCTAGGTTCTCCGCCACTTGGGCCGTTACCTTCATGTCCAATAATTCCATCCAAAATAGTCAAATTTGGGTTAATTGTGCGTGCAGTTTCTACCAGCATTTGACCAAATCTGGCGCTATCTTTGCCAGCTTCCATATGCCACCAAGCCTTCATTTTGCCGGGAACACAGCCAAACAAATTTTTGACACCCATTGTCACGGTTAATTGGACGTGAGATTTCAATTTTGGCAAATTAATTACGACATCTGCTTCCATTGCTTCCTTGCAAAGTCGGAGATGATTAAAGTCTTTGCTGACAGTTTCATAACGTTTTCCCTGAAATTCTACTACTGGCAAATTCAGTTCTTCTAGCAGCGGCAAATACCCGTTAGCTTTGGCTACGCCCATTGCACTACCAAAGGCCGGACTATCGCCTAAAAACGGTTTTCCTCCTGCTTCTATCACCATTTTCGCCACACAGTAAACCAATTCTGGGCGGGTGACGCATTCTTTTGTAGGGCGAGAACCTGTGAGGAGATTGGGTTTGAGAAGAACGCGATCGCCCTTTTTCACAAAAGCTGAAATTCCGCCAAGAGGTGCCATTAAATTTTCTAAAGATGCTTGTAAGATTTGGCGATCGTATGAATTGGCACGAATTAAACTAACAGCAGCCATGATGGTTATGGGGAATTGGTGATGGGGAATTGGTGATGGGGAATTGGTGATGGGAATTGGTGATGGGGAATTCCCAATTCCCAATTCCCAGTTCCCTCTTATGTATCCATCGGTAATCTACCAGCAGCAGCCCGCTGCATGGTACTAACTCGCTGGGAGTTAGGGAATATTCCTTGACCTTGAAGTTCAGGAATCGGCGGTTTTACTTCGACTTTTACCAATCTTGCGGTACAGATAAAAACAGTTTGATCGTTTAAATGAAAAGTCAACCAAGGTTGGTTTAACAAATTCAGCACTAGCTCTTGAAACTCTCGTGCAGGCATCGGAAGAGTAAAGGTTTCTGTGTGACCTTCCACATAATGAAATGTCACTTGTGTTGTATTCTCTCTATCTGGAGTTAATTTTCCAAAAGAACCTGCGCGCATAAATGTTGCTCCTAAACTTTAGACTCTAAAAGTGCATGGGCGGGGCGGGTTTATGAAGATATGGGACTGGAAATTAAAGATATTGGTGAACCCGCCCCTACGCTATCTGAAATTACACAAAAAGAAACTAATAAGACATGATATGACACTAACTGCCACAAAACGCCTAAGAGTTAGCAGAAGATGTCGGCATCTGACTCATTTTCTCTAAATCGAGAACTTTTGCCAATTCTTCTGCACTCATTAAACCACGTTCTAGCACAATTTGCCGCAAAGATTTGCCGGTTTCTAGGGATTCTTTAGCGACGGCGGCGGCGTTGAGATAACCGATGTGGGTGTTGAGGGCGGTAACGAGGGCGAGACTACCTTCAGCATAAGCGAGACATCGATCGCCCTTAGCTTCAATTTTTTCGAGGCATTTTGTGGTAAGGGCGCTAATCGTATTGCCCAAAATTTCGATGCTGTGAATCAGATTGTAGGCGATCAGGGGCATCATCACGTTCAATTCTAATTGTCCCGCTTGGGCGGCAAGGGCGATCGCACTATCATAACCCATGACTTGAAAACAAACCATCGAAGTCATTTCCGCCATCACAGGATTGTATTTCCCCGGCATAATTGACGAACCAGGTTGCACAGGAGGCAGTTGAATTTCTTTCAAACCCGTTTTCGGCCCAGAGTCCATCAAACGCAAGTCATGGGACATTTTAACGCAATCCTGAGCGAGATTTCGCAGTGCGCCAGACACATTTACAAACGGTGCCATACTCTGCATAGCAGCCATTAAATGCCTTGCTGGTTTCACGGGTTGATCGATTAATTCCGAGATAATTGCTGCAACTTTTTGACAATATTCAGGGTGAGTATTTAAGCCTGTTCCTGTCGCACTTCCCCCCAATCCCAGGGATGTCAAATCATCAGATGCCCTGTCAATTCTCAAGGTNNGCCGAAGGTATCGCCGAGTCGAATTGGTACGGCATCTTGCATATGAGTGCGGCCGGATTTAATGATATCTTTGAATTCTTCGGCTTTGTTTTCAAGGGCGACTACGGCATCCGACAAAGCCGGAAAAAGAGTTTTTTCTAACGCCAACAATCCGCCGATGCGAATAGCAGTCGGAATCACATCATTTGTAGATTGACCGTAGTTTACATGATCGTTAGGACTAACGCGCTTGTAGTTGCCTTTTTCATCGCCCATAATTTCCAAAGCGCGATTAGAAAGAACTTCATTAACATTCATGTGGTGAGAAGTTCCGGCCCCGGCTTGGTAGACATCTACCACAAATTGATCGCGCAATTTGCCAGAAAGGATTTCGTCTGCTGCTTGGATAATTGCTTGACTGATATCTTCAGGAATGCAGCCGAGTTCACCATTGGCGATCGCCGTTGCTTTCTTAATTAAAACACAAGCATCAACATAAGTCGATAAAGGCTTAATCCCGCTAATCGGAAAGTTTTCTATAGCGCGCAGAGTTTGGATGCCGTAGTAGACATTAGATGGGATTTGTTTGTCTCCCATCGAGTCGCTTTCGGTGCGGTAGGTTGCGGTTGGCTGTTCAGTCATATTAGGAAGTTGGTGATAATATCAAATTATCGCACATTTCGAGGTGATTTCATTGACGGGTGAAGTTGAGAGAGATGAGTTAATCGCCCAACTGCGGGCCGCTGGAGTTAAGCATAACCCGGATTCCATTCTGCGGATTGCTAGATTGTCCGATGGAAAAATAGTTTTTTTAGAGATTGGCAATGATATTTCAGGGTGGCAACACATTCGCAAGGATCACGCTAATGACTTTGCCAACAGGGGAATTCCTGAAGACATGATTATTGATGCTATAATGAGTGCTGTCACTAGAGGCAAAATTATAGGAACTCAAGGGACTAAGCGTAAGCGAGATGTCTATGAAATTGAGTTCAATGGTGCAGTTCAATACATTTCAATAAGTGTCGGTGAGAATGGCTATATTGTCGGGGCTAACCCTACTAGAAAAGATATAATCCAAAGTTTACTTCAGGAGAGACAGTAATGGTGCAAAGAATTAAGCTGATGGCTGATTTTGATTGTTATCCGCTGTGGGATATGGATGATGGTGGCGATATCGATCCCACAGACTTACCGCTGAGTGAAGCAACAATTGAACGTTTACTCAATTGGCAAAAGATTTATGATGGAATTATTGACTGGGATGATCCGGCTTCGGCTGGTTTTGCAAGTCTTAAGGAAGAGATAGCTTTTGAAAGAAAAGGGATTAGTTTGTGGTGTCAACTTAAAAGAGAACTTGGAGATGATTACCAGGTTTTTTATAAGAGTCAATTGCACCAGCGGGTTCTAAATCCCTATAAATCGCGGTTTGGCAATTATTTTGATGCCCTTTTGCGAACGGATGAATTGCCACAAATTATCCAAAAACGGAGGGGCAATTTGGCAGAAAAAGAAATTTCAAAAAAGCCATTTATTGCTCACATAAAGGTTCCTGTTACTAGAGGCAAAAGCATTGAAGCTCAAGGAAAAGGCAGAAGTCGAACAGTTTATGAAATTGAGTTCAATGGTGCGATACAATATATTTCTGTGGAAGTAGCAAGCAATGGCTATATTGTTGGCGCTAATCCTACCAGAAAAACTTTAATCCGTCGGTTTACTCAGGAGAGATAATGATGTTGCAAAGAATTAAGTTAATGCCTGATTATAGTTGTTATCCCTTGTGGGATAGAGATGATGGTGGTGATGTTGAACCCTGGGAATTACCGCTGAGTGAGGCAACAATTGAACGGTTACTCAATTGGCAAAAGATTTATGATGGCATTATTGACTGGGATGATCCGGCTGCGGCTGGTTTTGCAAGTGTACAGGAAGAGATAGTTTTTGAAAGAGAAGGGATTAGTTTATGGCTGCAACTTCAAAAGGAATTGGGGGATGAGTACGAAATTGTTTATTTTAGTCAATTCCAGCAGCGGGTGGTAAGTCATCTCGATGAATTGGAGGAAATTGTCATTTTACAAAAAGCGGAAATTGCTTGATCAAATTGTATTGTTGTCAAACATAGATGCAGGAAAAGGAGAGTGGAGAAAGAAGAATTAATTACACAACTGCGGGCCGCTGGAGTTAAGCATAACCCTGATGCCATTCTGGGGATTGCCAAATTGCCCGACGGAAAAATAGTTTTTTTGGAAAGAGGCAATAGTAATTCAGGTTGGCAGCATATTCTCGAAAAACGGAGGAGTAATTTTGCCGATCGAGGAATTTCAGAAGACCAAATTATTGATGCTATAATGGTTGCTGTAACCAAGGGAAAA
This sequence comes from Microcoleaceae cyanobacterium UBA11344, assembly GCA_003483675.1. Classification (GTDB taxonomy): domain Bacteria; phylum Cyanobacteriota; class Cyanobacteriia; order Cyanobacteriales; family Microcoleaceae; genus Microcoleus. Next base: position 2,481 of record DMYK01000440.1, on the reverse strand, counting down.
ATCATTGGAATTCAAGGGAAAAGTAGAAGCGTCTATGAAGTTGAATTCAATGACTCCCTCTATTACATTTCTATCGAAGTAAGCAGCAATGGTTATATTGTGGGTGCTAATCCCACACCTACCAAGTTAATCCGTCGCTTTAGCGACGATAGAGAGTGATGAAAAAAAAGATTGAATTGTTAGCTGATTATGGCTGTTCCCCTCTGTGGGAATATGAAGACAATGATTTAGTTGATAATGCACCTCCTTCAGAGTACCCGCTGAGTGAGGCAACAATTGAACGTTTACTCAATTGGCAAAAGATTTATGATGGCATTATTGACTGGGATGATCCGGCTGCGGCTGATTTTGCAAGTGTACAGGAAGAGATAGCTTTTGAAAGAGAAGGGATTAGTTTATGGCTGCAACTTCAAAAGGAATTGGGGGATGAGTACGAAATTGTTTATTTTAGTCAATTCCAGCAGCGGGTTGTAAGTCATCTCGATGAATTGGAGGAAATTGTCATTTTACAAAAAGCGGAAATTGCTTGAGTAGGTTGGCTGAAGCGTAGCGTAACCCAACAAATTTAAGGATAATGTTTGGTTACATTCTTCCACCCAACCTACAAGCTGCTACACTATTAACAACCATATCCTCACCCACATCTATGTTCGCAAAAGCAATCCTCGCCATCGCTCCCTTAATCTCGGAAGTGCTCTCACCCATCGCCAGAAACATCGGCTACAAAGTCGGAGAAGCCTTCGGAAATAACTCTCAAAAGTACCGAGATATCCTGATTCCCGCTCCCAATAATTCATCAGATTCGACTGAGATAGAGCGAGCAAAACAGCGTTATTCTCAAGAAATGCTGGAATACGCGAAAGCGAAAAATAT
>DMYK01000440.1:0-1494 GCA_003483675.1 Microcoleaceae cyanobacterium UBA11344 | reverse complement strand
ACAATAGCACAAACGGCACGTCGCATTGAGTTGCAGGAACAGCAACAGCAAGATAGACGGAAGCTGTCAGCCTTGCAGCGGGATTTGATGCGGGAATTGCAAGCAAAGGATATTCAGATAAAGCTGACTGAAATTCAAACAATTTGGGATAAAGATACTTGGTTTTCTAAGTTGAATCGAGAGGAAACTAAGCAAATTTTACTTGAGCAGCAACACCGCCTCTTAATCTTACTATCACCGCCCAAAATTAGCAAGCGATGCCCGGAAAGTTTCTGTGAAGATTTGCCAATTGAGATCAGAAGTGTGGGAGATTTTCTCAGACAGCATTATCCTCAACAGGATGTCTTACGCCCAGTTAAGTTTTATAGCGACTATTTCACAGAGTCGATTGGTGATATTGATGTGGAACGCTTGCAGCGAATTTTATCTCCGGTTCCGACTACAATTTTATATAGCGATATCAGCGATTATGCCGTAACTTTTCGCGTCGGCTTTTGGGGATTCCTGAATAATCAGGAAGTCTCCCTGTTTTCTACAAAAGTTTTTGACTGGGAAGAGGCAAAAGATGCACTTTTAGCATCTGGGATAAGTGAGAAAAAAGCCCTCCGCATGATTCGGCAGTTGATTGTGGCGATTCACAAGTTGCTGGCGGGATTTTTAGCAGATTTGTATTATCTGAATATTGACCCCTGCTATGAACCTCAGTTGTTTAATTTAAAGGATGAATTGGCTGAAAATGGGTTGGCAGAAGAATGGGTGAAACCTTATTTTGATATTCTTCAGGATATTCAGCGGCGACAGGGAGAACAGTATGAACAGGAGTTGAAAAAGCTGATTGAGCAAGTAGAAGCGGAACGTCTATCTCAAGCATCTGCCAAAGCTGAAGCACAACNNCACAACGTAAACAACAAATAGAAGAAGCAGCCAAAGCTGAAGCACAACGCAAACAACAAATACAAGAAGCGTCTGCCAAAGCTGAAGCACAACGTAAACAACAAATACAAGAAGCGTCTGCCAAAGCTGAAGCACAACGCAAACAACAAATACAAGAAGTGTCTGCCAAAGCTGAATCCCAACGCCAACAACAAATAGAAGAAAAATTCCTGAGAAAATCTCACTCTTTCAAATGTGTAAAAACTCTTAATGGCGTAGGTATGTCATCTTTTGATTGCGTAGTTATTAGTCCCGATGGCAAGACTTTTGCTAGTACCTACAGCAGTGCCAATTTCAGCCAACTTTGGAATATCCATACAGGAGAGCTGATTCGTACTTTCTCATGGCATTCAGGTGCGGTTAATTGCGTTGCCATTAACCCTAATGGAACAACTTTAGCTGGTGGAAGTTATGACCAACAAATTAAGCTGTGGAATCTGGAAACTGGACAAGAAATTAGCAGCATAAAAGGTCACTCATTTTTAATTTGGTCTCTTGCTTTTAGTCCAGACGGAGAAACTCTTGCTAGTGGCAGTCAAGACAATACTATCAAACTGTGGA
>DMYK01000262.1:876-7486 GCA_003483675.1 Microcoleaceae cyanobacterium UBA11344 | reverse complement strand
AGATTGTTAGAATCCGCTGTCAACTAAATCTTGAACTCTTCTCGATCTTCGCGAGGCTCTTTCTCTGGTTCTGCATTACCGAGCTCTGGCCATTGATGACAACTTAGCGTAAAACCGACCGTCTCTCTTGTTTGTATCGAAGCCTAGATCCCCCCTAACCCCCCTTAATAAGGGGGGGACAAGATTTTTCTCAAAGTCCCCCTTATTAAGGGAGGTAAGAGTGTTCTCAAAGTCCCCCTTCTTAANNGGGGGATCGAGACTCGAATGCAAGCGACATTTATTATGGGCTTCAGTCTTCAGTTGTCACCAATGGGCTCTGGCTGGTAACGAGAAAATTTAAATACAAAATTAGGACGATCGTGAAAAACACCGCACAATTTATTAAACCACTAGCAGCAATTATCTTAGCAATAATTTGCCTGTTACCACTCAATGCCTGTGCAGCGGTAAAAGCAAGTGAAACTGCCAGCAGCGAGAATATTTATCAGCAGCGAACCGTCCACAATCCCGACGGAATCGGTAAATTTTACATGGGTCGAGAAATTGCCCAAGTCATGGGATATCAAGGCGCTGGTTGGCTGGAAAGACCCGATCGCGGCCGGGAAGAAAAATCAGCGAGATTAGTGAACAATCTCGATTTAAAACCCACCGATATTGTAGCAGACATTGGTGCGGGAACGGGATATTTTAGCTTTCGCATTGCACCATTACTTCCTGAAGGCAAGGTGATCGCAGTTGACGTTCAGCCGGAAATGCTCGCATTTATCAAATTGAATAAACAAGAGAAAAATATCGCTAACGTTGAGCCAATTTTGGGCAGTATTGCTGACCCAAATTTGCCAGAAAATAGTGTAGATGTCGCGCTGCTAGTGGATGCTTATCACGAATTTGAATATCCCAGAGAAATGATGCAAGGAATTGTGAAAGCACTTAAACCGGGCGGCCGCGTGGTATCGATCGAGTTTCGGGGCGAAAACCCACTGGTTCCAATTAAAGGTTTGCACAAAATGACGCAGAAGCAAATAAAAAAAGAAATGGCAGCGGTGGGTTTAGTTTGGAAAGAGACTCAAGAGATGTTGCCTCAGCAGCATCTGATGGTGTTTGAGAAAAAAACTCAAATTTAGCAGCCCAACCGAGGGATTATATATCACTTTTAATCTGTTTTGTCAAGGCAGAAAATATGTATTTATTGTTAAAGACGTTCTGTCAAAGATACCTGACCTGACAAGAGACACTATACTAACGATGGCAACTACAATTAAGATCGATCGCCCAGAGGCGCTTCCTTAACTGTTCAAGCTAAAAACAGTCCATGCTAAACAGAAAGGATGGCTATAGTTATGCCTAAGCAACTTGGGAATTTCCGGGACATCAAGTCCCCTCAATTACCCCTCAAGACCCTCCCTATATCTAAAGCCAGACGTTTCTCAGAGGATTATTGATGAACATTCCCAGCTCCATTCTGACCATGCTCGCCGGCATCGGAGTAACTCTGATCAGCCTCTGGTACGGGCAGAATCACGGTTTGATGCCGCTCGCCGCCTCGGAGGAAGCATCCCAGGTAGACGGACTATTCAATACAATGATCACCATTGCCACTGGATTATTTATATTCGTCCAGGGCGTGCTGATTTTTGCTGCCATTAAATATCGCCGCCGCCAAGGGGACAATACAGACGGCCCAGCTTGGCACGACAACTTACCCCTAGAAATTCTGTGGACGGCCCTTCCAGCGGTGATTATTTTAGGCATCGGAGTCTACAGTTTTGAGGTTTACAACTCAATGGGAGGCCTCGATCCGATGGGCGCTCATGACCACGGCAGCATGAAAGCACAGGCTAAAATGCGGGGAAGTGCGATCGCGGCCACACTCTCGGACATGGGTCAAAACACCCCTCAAATTCCGTCTGGAAAACTTGTTGCTCTAGGCATCGGCGCTTCCCCAGAAAATGAAGAAAAAGCACCAGACTTAGTTGTAAATGTCACAGGTATGCAATACGCCTGGATTTTCAACTATCCAGAAAGCGGCATTACTTCGGGCGAACTGCATATGCCAGTAAACCGCGACGTACAGCTAAATATTGAAGCAACCGACGTGATCCACGCATTTTGGCTCCCAGAATTTCGCCTTAAACAAGATGCAATTCCGGGGCGGCCGAGCGAGCTGAGATTTACAGCAAATAAAGTTGGTCAATACCGCATTGTTTGCGCTGAATTGTGTGGCGCTTATCACGGAGCAATGAACGCTTTAGCATTTGTTCAGAAACCGGAAGAATTCGACGCTTGGCTGCAAGAGCAGCAAGTTGCTAGTAGCCAAAACCTAGAGCAAACAGTTGCCTTCAACCCCGCTCAATTGTCAGACGGGGAATTTTTGGCTCCCTACACCAGCGAGCTGGGAGTTAACTCCGAAAACCTCGAAAAACTTCACCCAACTCATCCCCAAAAATAGTCCCTCCCTCGACCTCAAATGTTCGTAGTAAGGACTTGAGTCCTGATAGTCCAGAGGCTTTAAAGGACTGAAGTCCTGACTACAAACACTGATATCTTTATTTTGTTTTTATGACCCAAGCACAGTTCCAAGAAAGTGCCAACATTGATGCTCGCGGTTTAGAACCAGCGCAGAGAAATTGGCGAGACTACTTCACCTTTAATACCGACCACAAAGTAATCGGAATTCAATACCTGGTTACAACTTTTGTGTTCTATCTAATCGGCGGCGTGATGGCAACTATCGTTCGCACGGAACTTGCTACCCCCGACTCCGATGTTGTCACCCCGGAACTCTACAACAGTCTATTTACAGTTCACGCAACGGTGATGATCTTCCTGTGGATTGTACCCGCAGGCGCTGGATTTGCTAACTTTTTGATCCCGTTGATGATTGGGGCAAAAGACATGGCATTTCCCAGGCTCAATGCGATCGCCTTTTGGATGATTCCCCTAGGCGGCGTGTTGCTGTTGAGCAGTTTTTTAGTAGGAGCTCCCCAGGCGGGTTGGACTTCCTATCCGCCTTTGAGTCTAATTACTGCCCAAGCGGGGGAGGAAATTTGGATTCTCAGCGTCTTGATACTGGGTACTTCTTCGATTTTGGGGGCGGTGAATTTTTCCGTTACCATCTTCACGATGCGGATCCCAACCATGAGTCTCAATCAAATGCCCTTGTTTTGCTGGGCGATGATTGCGACTTCAGCACTGACTTTGATTTCTACTCCAGTTTTAGCCGCAGCTTTGATTTTGCTGTCCTTTGACTTGTTAGCAGGAACGGCATTTTTTAACCCCAGCGGCAACGGCGATCCCATCGTCTACCAGCACTTATTCTGGTTTTACTCGCACCCGGCAGTTTATATCATGATTATGCCCTTTTTTGGGGTGATTTCAGAAATTTTGCCGGTGCATTCGCGCAAGCCAATTTTCGGTTATTTGGCGATCGCATATTCCAGTCTAGCGATTAGCTTTTTGGGCTTAATTGTCTGGGCGCACCATATGTTTACCAGCGGCACTCCCGGCTGGCTGCGGATGTTTTTTATGATCACCACAATGATCATCGCCGTGCCCACAGGGATTAAGATATTTAGCTGGTTAGCAACTATTTGGGGAGGCAAACTCCGCCTGGTGAGCGCGATGCTATTTGGGATGGGTTTTATCTCAACTTTTGTCCTCGGCGGCATCACCGGGATCATGGTAGCTTCCGTACCTTTCGACATTCACGTTCACGACACTTATTTCATCGTCGCTCACTTGCACTACGTGCTGTTTGGCGGCTCAGTGTTTGGAATTTACGGTGCTTTTTATCACTGGTTCCCGAAAATGACGGGACGGATGCTCAATGAGTTTTGGGGCAGAGTTCACTTTTTCCTGACCTATGTTGGCTTTACTGTTACATTCTTGCCGATGCACGTTTTGGGGCTGCAAGGAATGCCTCGGCGGGTGGCGATGTACGACCCCAAATTTACCACAATTAATGTGATTTGTACGATCGGCGCTTATATGCTGGCAGTGTCTACGATCCCGTTCATCATTAATGTGATGTGGAGCTGGATGTACGGCCCGAAAGCTGGTGATAATCCTTGGGAAGCTTTGAGTTTGGAATGGATGACGACTTCGCCACCGCCGATCGAAAATTTTGAAGGAATCCCGGTATTAGCAACGGGGCCTTACGATTACGGCATGGAAAAAATTCAGGGGACTGGGGAACGTCTGAAGCTGAAGTTGAGGGAAAATGCGAGCCGCAATGCCGAGAAACGCGGTATTCCGGTTTCTGAGGCTCAAGCTTCAACTTTCTTTGGCGGTACTGCAACTTTAGTCAATCCTGAATCAGAAACAGATGTTGATGTTTCTGCTGATGAAAGCCCGGATGCTGAATAGTCAGTAGTCAGTAGTTAGTACAGTCCTGGACGCAAAAAGTGGTTTGACACGCTACTTATAGCGGTAAGGTGCGCACTGCGCACCCTACATAAGCGAGTGTTTGCGTCCAGGACTGTAGTAGTTAGTAGTTAGTAGTTAGTAGTTGAATTGCCAATTACTAATTACCAATTACTAATTACCAATTACCCATTACCAATTACCCATTACCCATTACCCATTACCAGTTACCAATTCATTATGCAAATCCCAGTGATCGATCCAGCAACAACAGCCCTCAATTACCACAATGCCGAACAGGTAGAAGCTCACGGCGAGGAGCATCCCGATCACCGAATGTTAGGGTTGCTCGTGTTCCTCGGCGCTGAGGGAATGATATTTTTCGGTATGTTTGCGGCCTATTTGATTTATCGGGCGATGGCCCCGGTATGGCCACCGGAAGGTACGCCGACACGAGAGTTATTGCTGCCGGCAATTAATACCCTGATTCTGATTTCTAGCAGTTTTGTCATTCACAATGCGGATACTGCAATCAAAAAGAATGATGTAGCGGGGATGCGAAACTGGTTGCTCTTAACTGCCGCTATGGGCGCGGTTTTCTTGTTTGGTCAGGTTTACGAATACACTCATTTAGAGTTTGGCCTGACAACTAATTTGTATGCCAGTTGTTTTTACGTTTTGACTGCTTTTCACGGTTTGCACGTTACTTTAGGGGTGGTGCTGATGATGGGTGTACTGTGGCGCGCGCGCACTGAAGGTCACTATTCTAGCGAGCATCATTTCGGGATAGAAGCAACTGAGATTTACTGGCACTTTGTCGATGTGATTTGGATTGTCTTGTTTCTGCTACTTTATATTTTGTGATCCCAGAGGCTTTTCGGCCTCTTCCACAACAGATTTGTCTCACCCCCAATTGGGGGTTTTTTATTTTTTGGGGGTGCGATCGTCTTTCACTCCCACTTTCTGGGCCGATCGCGCTAAATTCAAAATAGGAATTATCCTATCAAACAGCATTGAGAAAACTATGCAGTGCGAATTGTGCGATCGAGAAATGGCAGCCTTAACCGCTCATCACCTGATCCCCAAACAAAATACCAAGCGGAAAAAAGAAGATCCAGGCCCGACAATTGACATTTGTTCCGCCTGTCACCGCCAGATTCACTCCCTATTTGACAACAAACGCCTCGCCCAAGAGCTCAACTCCCTCGACAAGCTCAAAAATGACCCTCAACTTCAGAGATTTATCTCTTGGGTTAAAAAACAAAAAACCGACAAACGTATTCAAGTACGCGGCAAAAAAAACTGAATAAAAAAACCATCTATTCCGGGTGAATAGCGATCGCACTCGAACAGATACTATAGTTACTTACCTATTCCCGACTCCCTCGCAGCTACGATCATGAACCTAACCTCCCTCGAAATCGCCAAAAACCGAGCGATCATCTTTAAAAAATTCCTGCAAATCGAAATTGATGTCAAAGCTAACTCAGAAAAACTAGCCTTTTTAGATCGCGGCATACAAAACTCTCCTTACCAAAAAGAAATTCCCAATTATCCCAATTACCTCAAACAAAAACCAGACGGTTTAAAAGTAATTAGTTACATTCCCCCAGCCAATAACCCGCTCAAACTTAGTGCCTTTCCCAGCCTCGGAGAACTCCCTCAAATTAACACTCAAGCTTTAAACTTTCTCCACGCAGACATCAAACAAGCCTGCGTTTGTATTGGCACTTTTGTAGAAGGAAAAATCCAGGCACAGTGGCTGGGAAAAAACGCACTTACCAAAGTTGAGTGTTGGAGTGCCACTAAAATTATCCCCCTGCTCAATATCGTCTCTCAAATCAATACTAAATACCCAGAATGCGACATTGACAACTGCGTGATTAGAGATGCCTCCGGGCAAAAACAGGATATTTACTTTTACGAGTTAGCAAAAGACATGATTGGCTATACCCACAATATCGCCAGTTCAAACTCCTTAGCCGCCATGTTCAAACGCTTTGATACTGGTACAGGAATAGAACAGTGGGTGAAGACAACTACTGGCAATAATGACCTAAATTTTAGCAGCGATTACGGCGAGCAACCTTTTCTTAACTACCCAAAAATCTTCGATGTCATCAAAAAACAAGTGCTGCTAACAGCCGCCCGAAACAGCATTCACCAACATAATAGCATTTCTGCTTATGACTTGACCAGGTTAATTTCAATGTTAGGATGGCACTACCATCTAGAAAAGCGATCGCGC
>DMYK01000262.1:0-853 GCA_003483675.1 Microcoleaceae cyanobacterium UBA11344 | reverse complement strand
ATGACACGGCTCGATACGCGGACGAAGCCATTAAAACTTTGGGTATGGATAAGGTCATCAGTTCCCCAGTAATTATCTCAAAACTGGGTTACGGAATCAGCTCGATTAGGGGAACACTAGAAACAGTTTATGTGGCTTTAATGTGGTTTGTTGACGAGCGGCCAAAGGCGACGGGAAAGCCAGCAAAACTCAGAACTTTAGCCTTGACTTTGCTGGGTGCAAAAGTTTTAGATGGTTCCATTGGTGGCGATCGCCTTGCGCTCGAACTCGACGCCAGAATCTGCGCCGAAGTTACCGAAATTCTCCGCCGATTGTTGGCCGAAGAATTTGCTTAAAATTTGGCGATCGACTAATTAGCAGATCCATGAAACTTGCGATAAAGCATCGCCTTCACCGGCGTTCCTCCCCGCAAATGTTGCTCTGTAACTGCGGCCACTTCTTCAGGACAAAGGCCGCAGTACCAAACCTCTTCTGGCATCACCAACACCATCGGCCCACTGCCGCACTGTCCCAAACAACTGCTAGCAACCACCGCCACTTCTGAACCAGATAACTTCTGAAAAGCTGCGAGTACCTTGGCTCCACCTTGCTTGCGACAAGTGCGGTTTTGACAAACCAGAACTCGCCTAGAAGATTCGATAAATTTCATGGTTTTTACTTGACAATTTACCCAAGCTATGCTATTTTTTTATTATGGGAATAGGTGCGAGCATATATACTCTTTCTACAACAACAGGCAAGATGCCTGTTCTACAACAACAAACAAGATGCCTGTTCTACAAAAACAGGCAAGATGCCTGTTCTACAAAAGCCTACATTTAACCTATTTATTCGGCTGAGGAGTCATCCGCAA
>DMYK01000441.1:2942-10638 GCA_003483675.1 Microcoleaceae cyanobacterium UBA11344 | reverse complement strand
ATTAGCTACTTCAGCTAATGCCACAGTCTCGCTTTCTGCACTCAACAAGGTAAGGGCAATATCTGAAAGTTCTCCTCCTTGGCGGCGGTTGACAGGTGCTTGCAAAAAATTCTCTATAGTCTGCATAACCTGTTTGCGGCGCTGGCGTTCCTCGAAAGGTGGCAAACCGGCCTCAATCCGGTTCCGCCGCTGCTGACTGCGTTCTTTACGGGTAAGTTTAGTTTTGGGTTCGCTATTTTCTGTCTCCGGTGGAGGTTCCAAGATGTCGCGGACAATGCGGGCAAATACAGAACGGCCCGTGAAGGGAGTTGAACCCAACCATTCAACGAGTTCGGATTGGTTGTGCAGCTTGGGAAGGATGATGTCAGCAGCACTTTGAACGTTATCGTGCGCTTTTTTTACTGCTGCAATTAATTCAGCCGCCATGCTGCGGCGATCGGAATTGTAAATAGCATTGGCAAATTTATTTCCGAGTTTATTTAATAATGAGTTTCCCGAAGCATCGACTAACACTTCATCCGGTGCAAAAGCTTCGTCAAATTGCACCTGTACCCGGTCAGCTTCGTCAACAAACAGAAAGTCGCATTCGCGGTAAACAGCTTCAGCAAAAGTAAGATTTTCGTCCAATACCTGACGGGGAACGCGGGTATGAATAAAGCTGGCGGTTGTTAGCACCCACACCAAAGATTGAGCGATGTCTCGTTCTAGTTGGTGGCGCGGACACTTATAATAAAAAGGACAGGTATATTTATCTTCTGTATCGCTTTCTTCCCAATCCTCTAAGTCTTCACTGTCTATTGCTTTTTCTTTTTGGTTGGCGGTCACTTTTTGGTAAAGATTGTGACAGGGTTCCGCGCCAAATTCCCACTTATCTTCTGACTGTACTAACGCTAATAAGGGACAAACAAAACTAAACCAGCGCCACGCGGGATGAATGGCTCCTTGTGCAATTTCCTCGCCCATTGTTGCGAGGATGGGTTCGTAAATTTTTGCCAATTGTTCAGAGCGATCGCTTCCCAGTACGGGAGCCGCAGAAATCCCCATTCCGTGCCAAAACAAGGATGCGAGGCGCACCTGTGCAACAACATCATTAACAATTAAGCCGCAGCGATATCCCTGTTTTGCCAAATGGTAAATCAGAACTTCTAACAGTGTGGATTTACCAACGTTTAATAAACCGACAATGTGGACGAGTTGCTCTAGTTTCACTTCGCTACCAGGGGAAAAATCATCGGTTGATGCGTCGTATAACCGCAAGGCAATTCCTTGAAGGCGACTGTGATAGTTTTCTGGGTCGTACCCCGATTCAGCCAGCTTACAATCCATTTCCTGGGCTGAAATCAGCAACTCTTCTAGGGTGACGGTATGAGAGGGATTGTTTTGAGTGCGCGTGCGGTGAAAAGATACCTGCGGCGCGGGTGCAAGATTACCAACAGCTTGAGGAATATTGACAGGAACCTCAGCGGGAGAGTTACCTTTGTGGGCAATTTTGGCATACCAATACCCAGGAGTTGCTAGTTGGGTTTTTCGTTTTTTGTGCTGCGGGGTTGCTGATAGGGTTTGCTGGTATAGCTGCAAGCGGCGGGGGTATGTACTTGAGGGAATTAATTCAGGTACTTCGCTGATGTCTGTTAAGCTGAATATTCTCAAAATTTCAGGAATGCTGATATATTCGCAGAGCGATCGCTCCCATTGATTCCCTTTGCGCCGCAGGAGATAAAAACGGGCTTTTTTTACCAGCAGCCAGTTAGCATCATTTAAGAGTGCTTCAACCGGAAACCGATATCCCGAAAGTAAAGCTGAGACTGAGGCGGCAGGTTCTTCAGGAGCTATTTCCCTCAGCAGTGTTAGCCCTAATTCCACTTCGGCAATCAGTTGGGCAAGACGGACAATTTCTCGATGCTGTACCTTGGCATCAGCGTCGGAAAGGCTAGAAGCAGCATAAGCTTTTAAGTCCTCAGAATTGCGGAGTGATTCCCGCAATTGTTTACTCCATTTAGCAGGATCGCGCACGGTTTCTATCCTCCATAATTTTTTCAGCTTGGGAGATGATTTCGCCAATCAGCATTAAGCGCACGCCACCTAATTCTGGTTCGAGTTGTTGGCGTACCACTTTAATCCGCAGTTTGTCTTCTCGCTCGTCAGGGAACACAATAAAGGTTTCAGTTGCATCAGACCGGTACTCCACTTTGTGCAAGCGTTCCTCATGCAAATATTCCCAATCTTTGACATCGATCGCCCAGCGAATTTTCTTGCTAAATTCCACCAGCAAGTCAAATTCATCTATCTCCGGCCACAGGGTGACGCGGATGCCCAATTTTGTGAGACTTTCTGCTAATTGAATTTCCCAAATTCCTGGGATTGTCCCATAGCGATATACGCCCGGGGTAACGGCTTTCCAAGTTTCTGCCTCGTGTTTGGGAATGGGCGGCAGCGGTGGGAGATGAAGTTTGGCACTTAGCTGTTCGCAATTTTTGTTTCGGCAGCTATGGATTCCGTCTCGGCGGCGCGTTAAATACTTGCAACGAGGACAAAGATGATAGGTATTTTCTTCTGCTAAATCGACTAAATCGACATAGGTTTGTGACAAGAATTCGCGCAGGGGTCTGAGTTGGGATGAAGACAGGAGGCGGCGGTATTCGGGGTAGGGGAGGACGGGGCGATCGATAATTAGTTTCCGATAGGTTCGATAAGCATCTCCGAGTTGGTGTCCCCGACAGTATTCGAGGACATCTTGCAGAACTTTTTCCTGTACCTGCATTTCTACATCGTCACCTGTAACCTGCCACTGTTCGGCAAAGTGGGAAACTGACCCATCTTCGATGAGGGTGACATCGGTTGAAAGGTGTTTAATTTCTGTTGCAGGTTTCCACTCAACAACAGGATTTTTTGCCCAGTCAAAAAATTCTGGGAGGTTTGAGGGGACTTGTTCGTCTTTTTGCAATAAAGATGTTAAGTACATTCGGGACATCCCCATGCGGAGGGCTTTTGGGATGTGCGATCGCTTGCTGGGTTCTCGTTGTTCCCACTCTGCCAGTCCCGTCGCCAGATACCGCAAGGTTTCCGTTACGGATATCTTTAGTTCGGGTTCTTCAACTTCAGAGGCAAGCAGCCGGAGACTGCGGGCAGCATTGTCCTCCCATTCCACGTCGATGCCTCGCATTGTCTGCAACCACCGCTGCACCGTTGCTTTCTGACGGGGCTGCATTGCCATTTCTACGCACAACTCTTCCAGCGTTGGCCCCTGTTTGTGGATGCGAAACCACTCTCGCAGTACCTCAAGGATTTTGTCTCGGTGTTTTGTGACTTTCACGGGGTTCTCCTCCCTTTGTGAGGTTTGACCAATTCTGACACTCCCCGCACTGGCGCGTCAAGTAAAATTTTCTATGTTTCCACAATGTTTCTGATGTTTCCATTTTTTGAGCGAGATTGAAAATATAAAACCCCCGACATTTGAAGAATGTCGAGGGGAAAAAAGGGGAAATTAAGTAAGTTCACCACCAGCACAGACGATACTAGAGGCTGTTTACGGATTAGCAAAAGTATTGATTTCGCCGCCACCAATATAGCGTCCCGGAGTCATTGAACGGGGTGTCGCAAAAGACTGCGGTTGAGTTGACTGCACACCCTGATTTGTGTTTTGGGGAACAGCTCCAAAGCTAGGCTGGGAAGGTAAGTTGAGCTGATTCGGTTCAACTGGTTGAAATTGAGAATTCGCTGAGTTGGGAGAGAATTGAGAGTCCTGGATTTTGCTTCCCCCAATAGCACTCGGAAACGAGGATTTCCCCACATTGGGAACTACCGGTATTGGCGAAGGTGTGGCTAGTTGAATTGGATCTGGTTGAGCGCCCGGTGCGTCGCCGAATAAGTTAGTTTGGTAAGGATTTTTGGGCCAAGCCGAAGTTGCAGGCTGTGCAGTAATTGCGGGGATGTTTGGTACTCTCAAATTTAACCCTGGAAATGATTCAGGCACTGTTGCTCCCTGGTTTAAGATTTGTTGAGAGTCGTTAATCGTAGTATTTTTCGGTGCGGTAATGGGGGGAAGTGTAGTCGGAATATTCACAGGATTGGCCCCATTTTGAGCTGTAGCGATCGTTGGGACCAAATTGGTCTGATTTGTCACCGGCGAGGTGGTGGTCGGTCGATCGAGCAATTGACCCTCGCTTGCAGTTTTCTGAGTCGAAGTCGCCCTTGCCGAAGTGCTAGCAGCGATGTATTTTTTCATAGCTGTTTGTAGCGGACTCAAAGGCAGAGGATTTGCGTTTTGTTTGCTTGAATTACTCACACCCAGAGTAGCCGATAAGGTTGTTGTGGCTGTACCTCCAGACTCAGGGGCGATGGTTTTGCTCCCCGAAATCAGGCCACCGTCGCCAGAGGGGATCAAAGCTGCTGTCAGGTTTGAACTTCGCCAGCTTGAATTTGGCGGGTTATTATTGGTTATCCCGATCGCAGGATTTGCTAAACTTGGCCCTGTCAAAAATGTTCTGCTTGTCGCAGGCTTCGGAGCGGTGGATGCCGATCGAATTTCCCAACCTCGATCGCGATTTTCGTCGAATAAACCTTGGCCTTCAACTACTGATGAATTTAACACGCCGAACTCTGAATTAGAGCGATTGAATTGATTGACTAGCACCGGTATGGTGTCGATTTCAGCAGCAATTGCGCTATCTTCAGCAGACAGAATATCCGTTGAAGTTGGACTATTTGAGGCTGCTACCTCTTCGTCATCTATGTTCAACCTTTCTGGATTTACGGATACCTCCCAAATAAACACGCCTCCGGCACACAAAACTGCTAGCGGAGCCCAAACCGTAGGCTGCATCCAGTAGCGCAACCGCGCTATCAGATAGCGGATAGATGTAGGTAATCGGTTAAAACTTGACATAGTTTTGCTGTCATTGCGAGCGCGGACTTAAAACAAGTTTTCCTAATCTACTATTATATCATCTTGGTTGTTTTCGCGGCCTACGCATACAGCGCTCGGATGGATTCGACTGCGATCGCCACAAGCTTTTGATTAAATATTACTACAGATACCTAACAGATATCTCACAGATATCTACAAGATCTCAACTTCGATCGAGCACTGGTAGAAATATCTGTTGCTTTCCTCAAATCAAGCGGGCATCAGGATGATAAAATCCGACAGAACGAAGTGTTGAGCCTTTCCGGCGACGCGGGCGATCGACCTTAAAGCATCCAAGTCAAATTCAAGTTGGCAATTGCTGAGAAAAACATCCCAGAAAAGTTGAGATTAAATAAATGAAAAAATTAGTAGAAGTATTAGCAAATCGGGAAGAACTCATACAGCGCTCACTGTCAATTGTACGATCGCAAATCCAAACAGCCATAGAAACACGGGGGCAATGTACGATCGCCTTAGCTGGCGGAAGCACACCAGAGCCACTTTACAGGGCGATCGCAGCCCAAGACCTGCCTTGGGACAAAATTCACGTTTTTTGGGGCGACGAACGCTACGTTCCCTCATACCACCCAGACAGCAATCAAAAAATGGCACGCCTCGCATGGCTTGACCAAGTAAACATCCCCCCCAGCAACATCCACCCCATGCCCACAGGCGCTGCCGACCCAGCCGCCGACGCCAGGGCACACCAAACCGAATTGCAGCAGTTTTTCCAAGTATCAGAGGGCGAGTTTCCGGCTTTCGACATCATTTTATTGGGAATAGGGGACGACGCCCACACAGCCTCTCTCTTTCCACACACAGAAGCCTTGCAAGTGCGCGACTCCCTAGTCACAGTCGGTAACAAAGACGGTCAACCCCGCATCACCTTTACAGTCCCCTTAATTAACAAAGCCCGGTGCGTCATCTTCATCGTTGCAGGGGCTAGCAAAAAACCGGCCCTCGCTCAAATTTTTGCCCCCGCAGCCGACGAAATGACCTATCCATCCAGACTGATTCAACCAGAGGGCGAACTTTGGTGGCTACTAGATGCGGCCGCGGGCGAAGATGTAAAACAGCCTCGGTAGCCCTGGGGTGATAGCGGTGGGAGTTTGCCAACATAGTCANNGTCACCGCAGTTCGGCAACTTGCTAGCAAAGCGCGAAGCAAGATCAGAATTGTGGCGGTTAAAGTTAAAATTTGACCGTAGACTCAAGTATTTTTATGAGACTGATTCTAAAATCTGGCCGATAGCAAGGAGAAATTGATGATTGTCTGTCCCAATTGCACTCACCAGAACCCCGATGGGGCCACCCAGTGTGAGGCTTGTTACACGCCTTTACCCGTTACCACAAGTTGCTCGAACTGTGGCGCTGCGGTTCAGACAGATGCGGCCTTTTGCGGTCAGTGTGGTTTTAACTTGCGTCCGGGTTCCTCTGTTCCAGAAGTTGAAACAACGTCCGTAGCAGCATCGTCTGTCGGGCCGACAGTGGTCTCACCATCCCAGCCTGATTTAATCCCACCTCAGCCCCTGGTGGCACCGGAACCTCTAGTTACTGGAAATTTAGGGCCTTCTTTGGCAATATTTTCTCAAAGAGATCCCCTTAGCATTCCTGCTCTTCCCGAACCGCCACTTCCAGATCCGTCACTGTCGCCACCAGTTCCTGTTACAACAGAAGCGGTGGCAACAGCAGTAAATACCTCTCCCTCAGTGGCTAACCAACCTGCTGTGGGTGTGGCAAAAACTCAACTGCAACAGCAGTCGGCGCGGCTGATACACGTTCAGACAAATACGCCGATCGAATTGCCTCACAATCTGTCTGTGATTCACATAGGCAAGCCGAATGACTTAGTGCCGCCGGATATTGACGTTTCTGGATTGGCTAATTCAGAGATAGTTTCTCGTGTACACGCAAATCTCCGAGTGGAGGGAGATGCTTGTTATCTAGAAGATGTTGGCAGTTCCAACGGCACTTACGTCAACAATACTCCACTGCCAAAGGGAAATCGACATCGGTTGCGAGCGGGAGACCGCATCTCTCTCGGCAAAGGAGACCTGGTTACTTTTCTATTTCAACTCTCTTAGATCGAGTTTGGATTGGGCGATCGAAAGTCTAAAATCTAAAATCGCATCTTGAGGTGCTCTACCACAACTCAATGCTGCCAATGTGATTAAACTGACCTTGCTACATCCACTCCAGTCTATACCGATCCGCAGTTGGAGCTTTGAAGACGAACAGGTCATCCGGATCGGGCGATCGACCGAAAACCAGGTGGTGCTTTTCAGCGCGGTGGTTTCTCGCCGTCACATAGAATTGCGGCGCACTGGCCTAACTTGGGAACTGATCAATTTAGGTGCGAATGGCACTTACCTCGATGGTAAACCGATCGCTAAGGTTCCGGTTGTGGACGGTCTGATCGTTCACTTAGCTCATTCAGGTCCGATCATTCAAATTAACATTGGCCCGAATCAGTCCTCAGCCCAGTTAGCCAAAATTAGGGTCAAGCCTCCTGAAATTCATGCTCCCCCAGGGGCCGCTCAGATTAGCACGATGCCGGTTCCAGACCAAAAAGCAACTGGCACTTCTAGGGAAGAGGAGGAGTTAACGGAGGCAGAAAACCATCAAAATTAGTCTAAAGAAGAATATTAACCCCTGTCTTGGGTGTCAACAGTTGATTTGACACTTAGTTATATGTAGGTTTTGCTTGAAAGAATCGGGTCAAATCTCTGTAGACAGATACAGGAAAAAAGTTAAAATTTACACAACAACGGTTGACACCCCCGCCGTCAGA
>DMYK01000441.1:196-2925 GCA_003483675.1 Microcoleaceae cyanobacterium UBA11344 | reverse complement strand
TATCGAGTTAGATTTATTGCTATATTTTGATAACCTCAATGATTATCTTAATCCTTCTGCATCCTATCCAGTCAGTCCCTGTTCAAAGTTGGTGTTTTGAATCCGAATCGGTGGTTCGGATCGGTCGATCGAACGACAATGATGTAATTATTTACAGCGCTGTCGTTTCCCGCCACCATCTGGAGCTGTGGAATCATCCTTCTGGTTGGGAAATTATTAATTTTGGTGCTAATGGCACTTATGTAGACGATCGCTCGATCGCTCAGGTGTCAGTGGCGGATGAGATGACGATTCGTTTGGGCAATTCCGGCCCCAAAATTCGGATTCGGGTGGGCGTGACGAATCTCGAACCGGGCCAAGTAAAGATGCCACTGAAACCATCGCCCCCCGCCAAAATGTACGAACCTTCAAAAGAAAGGCGAACTGCTTTACCTGTGAATCTGGCCATCATCCATGACGATACAGAAGGGGCGTTGACTCAAACCGATTTTGATTGAGTGGCAGCTATTCCTATGGGCAAGCTCAAACAGGCAAGCTTCCAGAAACACCTCTTGTTAAAAGTTATGAGTTTTATTGCTTAGTTAAAAACTCATAACTCCTAACTCGCAACTCAACTATCAGACTTGCCCTTCTACGGATAATATTGGGGGGCGATCGCTCACCCAAAAAATGGGCGGAGCGAAGCGCAGGGTTGAAGCCCCGTCCTTCTAGGACGGCTTTTTCTTCCCTTCATAGCATTCTTGGTCCTCATCTCAAACTCAGATTCATCAACCTGAAAATCCAAACATTTCTTCATAAATTATCCAGTGTTTTCCTGTACAATAATATTACAGGAGGATGAAATAATGTTGGGATGCCAACAGGTTTTAATCAAGTCAGATCAAGATACTCAAGCAGTCATTGAGTATCTTTGTTCTGAGTCGGCAAAATTATCTAATTGTGGCATTTACTATTCTCGCCAGTTATATTTCAAAACTGGTAGAATTCCTCATCGCGCAGAGTTGCACAAGGTTCTGGGGACTGAGAATCAGAATCTACATTACAAAGCGTTCTATTCGGATACAGCACAGCAAATCCTAACAGGGGTGGCAGAGTCTTTCAAATCTTTCTTAGGACTACTCAAAGGTATTAAAAAGGGAACCGTTACACAACATCCCAAATTACCAGGATATCGTCAAAGCGGAATGGCACTTGTGACATTTACAGGACGATCGGTAAAACTCAAAGATGGAATACTTCGATTTCCCCTTGGAAGTAAAGTAAAAGCGTGGTTTGGTTTAGATTCTTTTTTCCTGCCAATGCCCTCGAATCTTGATTTTAAGGCAATTCGAGAGTATCGAATTCTACCTCGTAACGGTTGCTTCTACTTGGAATTGGTTTACAAAACAGAAAACATCCAAACAAATGTAGACACTGCTAAATGCCTAGCAATTGACCACGGAATAGATAACTGGTTAACCTGTATAAGTAATATAGGCACTAGCTTGATCATTGATGGTAAGCACCTTAAATCTATCAATCAGGGATATAACAAACGGGTTGCTTTTTTGATGGAAGGTAAGGCTAACGGTTATTGGTCTAAACGGCTTGCAGGTTTGACTGAAAGACGTAATCGCCAAATGCGAGATGCCACCAACAAAGCTGCAAAAAAAGTAATTCAGCATTGTTTAGACAACCAAATCGGTACGGTTGTTTTCGGCTGGAACAAGGGCCAGAAAGAGTGTGCTAATATGGGGAAAAAGACTAACCAAAAGTTTGTGCAGATTCCCACAGGTAGACTAAAAGACCGAATCGCTCAGTTACGTGAGCAGTACGGAATTAAATTTATTGAAACTGAAGAATCATATTCTTCTAAAGCTTCGTTTGTTGATCATGATTTTCTACCTACATTCGGCGAAAAACCTGAAGGGTGGAAAGCAAGTGGCAAGCGGGTTAAACGTGGTTTGTACTCCTCGGCTCAAGGCTGGTTGATTAATGCAGATTGCAATGGCGCTGCAAACATTGCCAGAAAAGTAGCGATAATGCTTGGACTTGATCTAAGCGGAATCAGTAGAGGCGACTTGTCAGCGCCTTTAAGACTAAAGTTGTGGTCTTAAGAATCTCCGTGGCTTTAGCCCGGAGAGTGCCAAAAATACCTCTGTTTCGTTGCCAGCCCACCGACGGTAATCTAACAGTAACTGGTGCATCAATCGCTGTTTGATAGTCAGCAGTACACTCTTGAGCAAACTGTTGCCCGTTGCTTCTAAAATCGGTTTGGGTGTCAGCCAAAAAAGTGGCGGCATCTCTACTCCCACTTCCAAATCCGCTTTTCCCTTGAGATAAGTTGTCCCCCCGCTTTGATGCGGTGACAATTGCCCTTTGAGATTGAGAGCAAAGCGATCGTTGATGTAACCCACGCCCCGAATTTCACAGGCGACAGACTCCAAATTGATAGTGCCATCTGACTGCGCCCACACCCTCATGTCTACTGTGGGTTGAATGCTCAGCATCATAAATTCTAACGGCCGCATTTTTAGCCGAAAACATTCATCACTTAGCTGCTCAGTGCGACTTCGATCGACTAGGGCGTTCACAAGTCGCCGGGGCTGACGCAGATAATGTTGAACGGGAACCCGTTCCTCTGGTACGGCTATCTCAACTGATTGGGAAGCATTAAACCGGATATACATGAGAAGCTGTCAAAATATAGGATTCGTCAGAATATCTTATTGACATCCTCCCCGCCCTAA
>DMYK01000441.1:0-125 GCA_003483675.1 Microcoleaceae cyanobacterium UBA11344 | reverse complement strand
CAGACTGACACCGCTAGTCCAGCGGCCAAAATGTTTTTACTTGCGTTGACATCCCGATCATGGTTACAACCACAACTCGGACAAATCCATTCACGAATATTAAGAGGCATTTTATCGACAATATG
>DMYK01000327.1 GCA_003483675.1 Microcoleaceae cyanobacterium UBA11344 | reverse complement strand
ATTTTATCGACAATATGCCCACAATGGCTACAACGTTTAGAGCTAGGAAACCACTGGTCAATAGCAACCAACTTTCTTCCATACCAGCGACATTTGTAATCCAATTGTCGAACCAGTTCACTCCAGGAGCTATCGGAAATAGCCAGAGCAAGTTGATGGTTTTTAACCATATTCTTAACAGCCAACGACTCAATAGCAATTGTTTGATTTTCGCGGACCAATTGAGTCGTCAACTTATGCAAGAAATCTTTACGGTCATCCGAGATTTGGTTGTGAATTTTGGCAACCTTAACTCTAGCCTTCTCTCTATTCTTAGAACCTTTCTGTTTACGAGAAAGGTTCTTTTGCGCTTTCTTCAGACGCTTTCGGTGTTTCTTAAAATGCTTAGGGTTTGTAACTTTGTCACCATTACTGGTAGCAATCAACCTAGTTATTCCCAAGTCGATACCCACAGCATTGTCGTTAAAAGGCAAGGGCTGAATCGTTTGGTCGTCAAATCGAATCGAAATATGCCAGCGTCCAGATGGATGGAGACTAATAGTTATACTGCTTGGCTCGCATTCTTTGGGAATCTGTCTAGACCAACGGATAGGCAAAACATCTTTACACTTAGCAATGTAAATTTGTCCGTCAGTCAACTTAAAAGCCGATTTGGTAAACTCAGCACTGCCACCCTGATGTTTCTTCTTGAAGTTGGGATATTTAGTCCTTCCTGCGAAAAAATTAGTGAAAGCAGTCTGAAGGTGCCTAAGCCCCTGTTGCAATGGTACGCAGCTAACCTCATTCAGAAAATCAAGGTCTTCCTCTCTTTTCCATTGAGTCAGCATAGTAGAGGTTTCGGGATACCCGACCCTTTCTTGTCTCTCGTACCAAGCTTGGGTTCTCTCGTGGAGAGCCTTGTTGTAAACTAATCTTACACAGCCCAATGTGCGTCGCAATAGCGACTCTTGTTCGGGTGTTGGGTAAAATCGGTAACGGTAAGCTTTTTCCATCTTCACATTCTAGCTTGCTAATTGTGAAACTGTCAATCCCATATAAAGCCGTCCTAGAAGGACGGGGTTTCAAACCCATTTTTTTGATGAAAATTTCGATCGCACATCTGGGCCCTGTTGGTACTAATGCAGAAACAGCCGCTCTGGCTTATCTCAAGTGGTTGAGCGAAGAAACTAACTCCGAATGCACTCTCTGTCCTTATTCAACCATTTCCCAGGCGCTAGAGGCATCTGCCTGCGGACAGGTTGACTATGCAGTTGTGCCGGTGGAAAATTCGATCGAAGGTAGCGTGACGGTGACGCTAGATACGTTGTGGCGACTCGATCGGCTCCGCATTCAACACGCCTTAGTTTTACCGATTTCCCACGCCCTAGTATCAAAGGCTCAAAGTTTTAACGAGATTCAAAAAGTTTACTCTCACCCGCAAGCCCTAGCTCAGTGTCAGTTGTGGTTGGGGAAGTTTATCCCATCGGCACAGTTGATTCCGGCAAATTCAACTACCGAAGCATTGCAGTACCTGGATGATAGAAGTATAGCGGTGATTTCTGCGCCCAGAGCAGCTCAACTTTACAATTTGCCAGTGTTAGCTCACCCGATTAATGATTATCCCGACAATTACACTCGATTTTGGATCCTCGGCAAGGGAGTTGAACAACTGGAAAACGTAGAATCCGATCGCTCATCTAAATCGGCTACTAGCTTGATCCTCGATGCTTCACCGTCTAATTGCACCCATACATCGCTAGCTTTTAGCGTGCCTGCCAATATGCCAGGAGCGCTGGTAAAACCTTTGCAAGTATTTGCCAGTCGGGGTATTAATTTAAGTCGGATTGAATCTCGCCCGACTAAGCGATCGCTCGGAGAATATCTTTTCTTTATGGACATTGAAACCGACGCTTGCCAAGCATTAGTTCGTGAGGCACTAGAAGAGTTAAAAATCCACACTGAAACTTTAAAAATCTTTGGTTGCTATAGTGTGCTGTCAGTAGTGTAATTTTAAGTAAAAATTAGGAGCTAGGAAGATGAATGCTGATGAACTTCTGAAGCGATATGCAGCCGGGGAAAGAAATTTTCATGAAACCAACTTAAAAGAGGCTTCTTTGCCAGGAGCTTTCCTGAGTCATATTTGTCTCGCTTGTGCCAATTTGAAAGAGGTGGCATTTGACCGCCTCTAACTGCACTGCCTATGGTTTCGGTCGATCGCCATTTTCTCACACAAACTTACTCCTGAATCATAAGCTGTCGGGCATCTAAATTGTATTTTTCGGGCGGGCGGGACACCCCACAAAATTTGATTAAACTTGACTGTAAAATTTAGATGCGCCTCAGCTTAGTAACGAGAGGATGACTACTTGAGCGTATCTTTAAGTACAGTCCGAGCTGCCAAGTGATTGCGAGTCGAAGTCAAAATTTCTGTTTCGCGTTCCAATCTAGCAGCAGTATCTTGCAATTCTAAAAGTATTTGCTGTTCTGTCGCCGCGCCGTAAAGGTAGCTGGCTACCCAATAGGACAACTCTGTAGGCAAACTGGGAATATCTTCTGGTAAGTCGATCGCCTGATCCATCAATTTACTAGAGAGGCGAACTACATCTCGAAGTAGTTGTTCAACATCTCGGCTTAAAGATCTGAG
>DMYK01000396.1 GCA_003483675.1 Microcoleaceae cyanobacterium UBA11344 | reverse complement strand
ACAGTTAAACTTCTGGGCTTACAGGTAAGGTGCGCATTGCGCACTACAGTTAAACTTCTGTACATACAAGTAAGGTGCGCATTGCGCACCCTACAGTTAAACTATTGGCAATAATTAATAATGGTTCAAAATTGGCTATTACCAATTACCCACTACCAATTACCCATTACCGATTCCCAATTCCCAGGGTTTTATTTATGCCGAATTAGCTCGTAAATTTCCACATAATCTTTAGCTGGATATTTCCACGAATTGTCACAATTCATGCCTTGAACGACGAATTCCTCAAATTCATCATGATAGTCATACCACAATCCGATCGCCCGATCCATTGCCGATTCTAAAGCATTGTAATCGGTCTGGTAAAACACATAACCATTGCGTTCCTCTGCCACGTGGTTAGTATCGTAATCTCGATCGAACACTGTATTCACCAAACCGCCAACTCCCCGCACCACAGGCACTGTCCCGTACCTCAACCCGATCATCTGAGTCAGCCCGCAGGGTTCGTAATTGCTCGGAACCACAATAAAATCTGAACCAGCATAAATTAAGTGCGACAGTTCCTCATTAAAACCCAGTTCCAAATGGCAGTCGTGATGGTCATTTAAAACCCGTTTTTCATGCTGAAAATGTGCATTAATTCCGGCTTCTGTAGCCGAACCCAAAAGCACAAATTGCGCTCCTTTACTGAGAGCATAATAAATTGCGTGGTGGACGAGGTGAACACCTTTTTGGTCGTCTAAACGACCGATAAACGCCACAATTGGCTTGTCTACATCCCGCAGTAAAAGTCGATCGCGCAAAGCTTGTTTAGTTTTGGCTTTTCCTGCCAGATTTTCCTGAGTGTAGTGGTGGGGAATATAACGATCGCTTTCTGGATTCCACACATCATAATCAATGCCGTTGAGCACCCCGCGAAACTTGTCTTGATACAAATGCAAAGTGTGACCCAACCCATAGCCTAACTCGCCCACATGAGCTTCCCAAGCGTGGTGTGGCGAAACCGTGGTGACAAAGTTCGAGTAAACCATGCCACCTTTCATAAAGTTGATCGCAAAAGGGTTAAAGTTATCTCGGAGGCGATCGTACTGAAAATAATAATCCTCTCGATTCAAACCCGTTGCTTGCAGAACTTCGCTACCACCCATCCCTTGGTGTTTGAAATTGTGGATGGTATAGCAGACGCGCTGATTTTCCATCCAATTGTATTTGTAGATTTCAAACAGCATGACTGGCACCAAACCAGTTTGCCAGTCGTGACAGTGAATCACATCAGGGCGCTTGTTACTTCTGAGCAAAAATTCCAAAGCGGCTTTGCTGAAAAATGCAAACCGCATATTGTCGTCATTGCAGCCGTAATAACAGCCACGATTGAAGAAATTGTCCTGAGAATGGGACTCGATGAAGAAACACAACTGCTCGTGAACCCAGCCGCAGTAAACTGTACAGCGAATTTCGCCGCCGTACCAGGGCACAAACAAATCCTCATAGGCAACGTGAAGTCCCCAAATGTGGTCGTACCTCATGCAGTCGTACTTGGGTAGAATAATCTCGACCGCATGGCCGCAACTTTCTAACTCCCGACTCAAACCGTAAACTACGTCGCCCAAGCCTCCTGCTTTGATGACAGGGGCGCATTCAGAGGCAATTTGTACGATGTACATTTTTCCGGCTTACTCCTGGGTGAATCAAAAAAATATTTTCTTAACATCACAAAAGTATATGATTCCAGGCAAACAAGCAAGTCGGCCCTTGGGAATCTGGGGGCGATATCCGCAGCTAGGGGAATTTGGGGCGGTTGCGGGCGATCGCTGGCAGCCTAACGAGGAGGATACCATCGAGGCGAGGCTGCAAGCTCTTTAGCGGAAGAGAAAAAATCGGTTGAGCAAGTCGAAATTGCTGCAACTCGATCGCAAATTCCGCAAATTTTAACTCATTTTATCGCATTTGTCAACTCAATCTTTTGCAGCAAATCGCCAGTTGTCTCGTCTATTTCCGAAGCTCGATCGAATAATATCAAATCCGCTAGCATCGGAATGATCAAGTAGGGGCAATTCATGAATTGCCCGTACCAGTGGTCACCCTATGTATCTTCGATATGTATCTTCGATATATCAGCGCAATTTTCAGTTTTTCGATTCACAGTCAACAGTCAACAGTCAACAGTCAACAATCATTCCGGTGTTACCGGAATTGATATCATAGCTTCGTCGCGGTGATGCGCCCAACTGTAATCGATCGCCTGTTTTTCCAGATTTTACCAAAATAAAATTAGTTGGTCAAATCCATTACCTTTCATTACTCCTAAGTATAAAATTCTCTCTGGCTCTTGCACCGGAGAGTGCGTATCGGTAATTGATCAATTGATCTTTGGCAGACATTTTCTGCTAGTCTAAAAGTATATAGCACATCTTACCAATAGTAAACAGTGCCACTCCACAATTCTTGAGAAAAATTCTATGCCTGCGATCGCACAATCTCCCAACCTACCCATTTTAAACGAAATCAACTCAGGATTACCCAATATTTGCGGATCTGAAGCAGAAATCAGTACCGCAGCCAACAGCAATGAACCAGTCTTTCTACCTAGGACAAATCTTCGCCTCGAAAATATTCAAGCCGGATTTGCCTGCGCCCTCCATATGCACCAACCCACGATTCCGGCTGGTGCAAACGGCGAACTGATCTGCAATCTTCAGAATATGTTTGAACATCCCAACCAAGGAGACAATCACAACGCCGGAGTCTTTGCTTCGTGCTACTCGCGCATGGGAGAATTTATTCCCCAACTGATTGCTGAAGGTTGCAACCCGCGAATTATGCTCGACTATTCCGGCAATTTGTTGTGGGGATTGCGCCAAATGGGACGCGATGATATCCTCAACAATCTCAAGCGCATTACCTGCGAAGCTCAATATCAACCTCACGTAGAATGGCTGGGGACAATGTGGAGTCACGCCGTCATTCCTTCAACTCCAATTCCCGACATCAAACTCCAAATTCAAGCATGGCAACATCATTTTGCAGCCATTTTTGGCTGGGATGCCCTCAAGCGCGTCAAAGGTTTTTCGCCCCCAGAAATGCACTTTCCCAATCATCCTGACACGCTTTATGAATACATCAAAGCTTTGAAAGAATGCGGCTACCGCTGGCTGATGGTGCAAGAACATTCTGTAGAAAATATCGAAGGTTCGGGATTGTCGCAAGACCAAAAATATATTCCAAACCGTTTATTTGCCCGCAATTCTCGCGGCGAAACCATCAGTATTACTGCTTTGATTAAAACCCAAGGTTCTGATACAAAATTGGTCGGTCAAATGCAGCCATATTATGAAGCAAAAGGACGTAATAAACAGCAAATTGGCAAGGTCACAATTCCTTCTTTAGTCACTCAGATTGCTGATGGCGAAAATGGCGGCGTGATGATGAATGAATTCCCCAGCGCCTTTGTCAAAGCTTGGCACGAAAACCGCTCTCAAGGTGGCGGAAAATCCGGTGTTGTCGGTTTAAACGGTACTGAATATTTGGAGATCATTGAGGCGGCGGGCGTTAATCCTGATGATTATCCGATTTGTCAAGGGGTTAACCAGCACAAAATCTGGCAGTTAGTCGATGCTGATAGTGCGACACCGGAAAAGGTGGAAAGTGCGATCGCCCAACTCAAGCAAATCGACCATAATTTTCACATGGATGGTGCTTCTTGGACTAACGATTTGAGTTGGGTGAAAGGCTACGAAAATGTCTTGGAACCGATGAATTTACTCAGCGCAGCATTTCACAAAAAATACGACCCGCTGGTGCAGCAAGATGCCACCGTTACCAAGCAGTTTGAGTATCAACAAGCTTTGCTTTACAACTTGTTGTTGCAAACAAGCTGTTTCCGCTATTGGGGACAGGGAACTTGGACTGATTACGCGCGGGAAATTTACAACCGTGGTGCTGCTTTAATGAACTAAGATAAGTTCGCAGTTGCGGTGTGGCGAAAAAACGCAACTGCGAAGTTTACCAAATTTTACAAATAAATAATTCCAGTACACCCGGATTTGATATCAACTTTCTCACGAAAAACAGTATCCATTGAAACTTTTTAGCTACAGAAGTCAAGATTTTCTCTGAAATCTTCCTTTAGGGATAACTAATATTACTAGGAAAAATTTGATTTCGTTCTCTGGATGTCACTCAATTCAGTAAATTTTCGGATTGTGGTCAGCATTTGTGCCGTGATAAAATTCGGAAATAATCTCAGCAAACTTGTTTTAAATCAGCGTGCTACTGCCACAGTTTTTCTTGTTTTCAACGTGACAATCCAGAACATCAGGATTGAGGCAAGAGGTTGGCGCTGCTTTTAGTAGCTGGCTTCGTATTGCGTTGGGATTATTTAACTAATCATCAGGCTAAAAAATAGCCCAGATTATGAAGCATTTTTTCCTGTTTATGTTGGCTTTAATCCTTTCTGTGACAATGGCACTAGGCTCTGTTTTACCTGGAGTTACTGCCTATAACGAGGGGAAAATAGAGAGGGTAGCTGACTTGAATCGAGGCAATACAGTATCAAACAGTCGCTACTCTGTCAGCGGCTCACGCAATGGCATTGTTACTGTCAAGGATGCTGTTTCCTCAGAGGTGATTCGTACCTTTCAAATGGATGCTGGAGTGGTTGTCAGAGAGACTTTTCTTTTGGAGGGTGGTAAGACAGTTGCTGCTTCGCAAAAAGACCATGCTGTTTTCTGGGATTTAGAAACAGGTAAAGAAGTTCGCCGTTTTCCTCAAAGGATTTATGGCTTTTCCCACGATGAAACCAAGTTTTTTACTTACGAACTTCCGCAAGGGATAATATTCCTGCACAGCTATCCCAGCTTTACACTTGTCTGCAAAATTCCGCAAGGAGGCGCTGGGCCTGTGCAGTTTCGCTTTTCGCCAAACGATCGCTTTCTGAACATCCAATTTGCTACTGGATATCCCGGGAGTGATGAAAATTATCCTCAGGGGAATCCGACTCGCTCGTCATTGATTTACGCGAAACTTTTTGACATCCAAACTTGTCAGGAAATCAAAGAATTTTCTCAGCTTCGTTTGGGAAGTATAGGCAAGTTTTCTGCAGATTCAAGTTTTTTGTCTACGCCGCAAGATATTATCACCGATCTTAGTAGTCGCCGCATTTTGCGGACTTGGTGGCGTTTCAATCTCAAAACTTACAAAGTTGAAAAACTTGCTGATTAGGATTTAATACACTTTAAAACAATTAGGAGTCAATGCTATGTCACAGCGAAATGCTAGCACAACATACATCTGTGCGATCGGAATAGCTGCATTCTTTACAACCGTTTCAAGCGGGGAAGTTTGTGCAGCACAACTGACTTTTGATGTAATCGTCAAAAATGAAGTTTTAGGTAATATTAGCCTGGAGACAGAAACTCGGACTATCCCAACAGGAACCAAAGAATTCATTACTGGTCAATTCGTTGCTACTAAAAACGACTGGAAAAATTTTCTCGGCGTCGATCATCTGAACTGGCTTCAGGTAGTAACCCAGGATTTTAATCCCCCTAATCCTCTCGATAGCACTCAAGGATCTCTGAAACCACCCTATATCGATGCCCCTAAACTTGGCTATTTTGCAAGTGGATGGTCTGACGAGGAACCTTGGTACTGGGATGAATACACGCCTATGGCTAAGTATAATCTACTGCCAGAAGAATTTCCAATACCCTGGACGCCAGCTAGACAGTTAGCACAACAAACTCAAAATAATGGTCAGGTTTTAAATTTTTCTGACATACCGACTGATAATAAAGCCAATCAGGTCAAGTTTGAGACATTTCTGGTAGGTGATTTCGGCAACCAAACCTACGATTTTTTAACAGGTTTTTCATGGTCGATTTCCCTCAATGCAAATCTCACTTCAACTATCACAGAGATCAAACAAGGTGCAACATTTACCGAACAGTATGCCAACCTAGTTGAGGAACAGTTTGGGTACAAAAAGGTTGACCTACTCCCCACCTATTTATTTTCCAGTGCCTTATCTCCTGGCAAGGTGGATTCTTTTACAGAATCTGGACTTCAAGCATCAGCACCTTTTGTCGCCTGGACTAATAACTTTCCCGGTATCAATCCACCCAAACAACCAGACACAATTTTAGGAGCGTTTAACCAATCGGGAAATCTGATTGCGGTGAATGACGACGGTGGGCCGTTTGGGAGCAATTGGGGTTCAGGGATTAAAAGTTCTGTAAACAATGACGGTTCTCTCAAACTCAAGGTGAGTGGCTACAACGACTTCAACTTTGATGAGCGTAATGACTTTAGTGGCGACTCATGTAGCGGCGGTAGCGGTGGTGGTGGATGTGTACGCAATGCACCACATCCTCAAGTTGGAAAATATGACTTAGCTGTCAAGATTAATCAAGATTATCTTCCTTCTCGCAGTAGCGTTTCTACGTCTGCGAGTAACGTTTATACGAATACAAGAACCTTGGCTGCTAGGAATATAAACCAGGAAATGTCTTTTTCCTCCATCAACGTTTCTGACATAGCAAGCCTTTACAGCAACGAATCACCAAACGAAAAAGCCTCATCTGAAAAAGCCGAAGAGGATGCCCTCGCCGCAGAAGCCGTTCCCGAACCTACCACCGCATTAGGAACGCTATTTTTCCTGGCTGTATTGCCTGTAATTAAAAGACTCAAAAACCGGAAAAACCAAGAGTAATGAAAACCCTCTACACCCTGCTATATGCCCTCAGCATCATCCTCATCAACCCGTGGGGAAGCAGCCGGGGCCTCAT
>DMYK01000394.1:188-7053 GCA_003483675.1 Microcoleaceae cyanobacterium UBA11344 | reverse complement strand
TTTACACTTTATAGAAATTAAAGTCGTCCTAGAAGGACGGGGCTTTATACCCATGTTTTTCGGTAAAAGAGAAAAAGCCCAGAAAAAAATTCTTCCTTTGCCACTTTCCCTTGAACCTTCTGCATCAGTGTTTTCAGCATAAGTGCCTTTCTGCGGTACAAAGGTCTGATTAACTCTTTTGACAGATTAAAAGACTTCATACTTTTGAAGATTTCCTAGAGATTTTACCACTTTAGGTTCCTCCCTATGATAGAGGCGATCGGTCGATCTCCGTTGTTATTCTTAAAAGATCAGACAAGGAACGAGAAAAGTTAAGTTGTCAGGAGAAAGAGACATGGGCGGTATTATTGCTTGGATTGTTTTAGGACTCATTGCAGGTGCGATCGCCAAAGCAATTTATCCAGGGCATCAAGGAGGCGGTTTCCTCGCAACCACAGGTTTAGGAATTGTTGGCGCGTTTGTGGGAGGTTATCTAGGTCAAGTCTTGCTGGGAAAGAGCACCGGAGCTGCTATCGGAGCATTAACCATCCCCAGTATTGCTTTTGCTGTTGTCGGCGCGATCATTGTACTTTTCGTCTGGGGATTGTTGACTCAGCGTGCCGTATAAGAAATATTGCCAATTCTGAGTCGATGATTTTAACAATCCTCCAGGCAGAATACTGGAGGATTGTTGTTTGAATAAGAATTTACCACTAAGTGAGCCCATCTAAAGAAATAGAATACCCAGATCCCCGCAGGCTTAAAGTGCTGCGGGGATCTAAGAGCTATAGCCGAGTCTCGATCCCCCCTAGCCCCCCTTCCCAAGGGGGGGAGAATAAGGGACACGGCTCTTGGAGTGTCCCTACTGCATTTCATAAACCTGGGGGTGCTAACTGAATCCAGATTGGACACCTATTGACATTCCTCCTGAAATGGGTAACATTAAGATGTATCCTCAAGAGTGATCGACTTAATGGACAAGCAATCAAAAGCGACCATATCAATTAGTGAAGCAGCAAAAGAGCTTGGCGTGTCAACTAAAACGTTAAGGCGTTGGACAGATGCAGGAAAAATCAAATATGAACGCTCAGTCAGCAATCAGCGTAGATTTTATTTAGCCGACATCAAACGCCTGATGCCACGCGATTTAAAGCAGTTAGACGAAAGAATTACTGTTAATTACGCTCGCGTTTCTAGTCACGACCAAAAAGCTGACTTAGTGCGTCAAGTACAAATGCTAGAAGCTTTTTCGGGTTCTAATGGCTGGCAATTTGAAACAATTCAAGACCTTGGCAGTGGGTTGAACTACAACAAAAAAGGATTAAAACAACTGCTAAAACGAATAATGGCGGGGGACATTGGACGACTGGTGATCACCCACAAAGACAGGCTTTTGAGATTTGGCTCTGAACTTGTTTTTGCAATGTGCGAAGAGTTTAATACGGAAGTAGTTATCGTCAATAAATCTATTGAAGAAACAACTTTTGAGATGGAGTTGGCGACAGACATGATTGAGTTGATTACTGTATTTTCGGCTCGATTGTACGGCGCAAAAAGCCACAAGAACAAGCGACTGATTGATGGTGTAGCCAAAGCGGTGGAGGAATCCAAATAATGTTACTCAGTTTCAAGACGGAATTAAAACCTAACAACAAGCAGGTGACTAGATTTCGGCAGCATTGCGGAGTAGCAAGACACGCTGACAACTGGGCGAATTCAATCATCCTTGAAACATTAACAATCAGGGAGACGGATAAAAGCGTAAATATCCCTTCTGCAATTGATCTACACAAACGTTTAGTAGCGGAAGTCAAGCCTCTGTATCCCTGGTATTATGAGTCTGACAAAGCAAGCCCACAGCAGGCTCTAATTGAATTGAGGATAGCTTGGGATAGATGCTTCAAAAAGATATCTAAACAACCTAGATTCAAGAAAAAAGGTGTGTCAGGTGACTCTTTTTATCTAGAGCAAGGAACCAAAGCAAAGCCAGGAATCAATAACGACGGCAAGCGCATCAAGTTACCTAAGATTGGTTGGGTTAGGCTGCACGAACCATTACCCATTATGGCGTTCCATAACTGCGTAATCAGCCGAAAAGCTGACCGATGGTTCATTGCTTTTAAGTGTGAAATTGAGCAACCCGCAACTCCACCTGACCTCAAGATTGTTGGTGTCGATATCGGTATCAAAGAATTAGCTGTTTGTTCTAATGGTCAAACTTTTGCTAATCCCAAGGCTGATCGTCGGATGAGCCGTAAAATGAAACGTCTACAACGGCGTGTCAGCAAACGAGTCAAAGGTTCTAATAACCGCAAGAAAGTAGTCTCGAAACTAGCCAAACTGCACCTAAAGGTATCGAACATCCGAAAAGATGCTATTCATAAGTTGACAACTTATCTCGCCAAAAACCACAGCGAGGTCAAGATTGAAGACTTACACATAAAGGCGTTTTTGAAGAATCATAAATTAGCTGGTGCGATCGCTGACTGTGGAATGTACGAATTCAAGCGTCAACTTGAATATAAGACCCAAAAGTTCGGCTCAGAATTGACGCTTATAGATCGATTCTTTCCTAGTAGTCAAATCTGCTCAAATTGTTGCAATCATCGGCACAAAATGCCCTTAAAGGTTCGAGTTTTTGAATGCCCCAACTGTGGAAACATTCAAAATCGCGACCTAAACGCTGCGAAAAATATAGAACGTTGGTTTGAAGGAATATTTATTCCAGAGTCCTGAGCTATGCGTTGGATCAGAATTGGCGGTGAGTTCCACCGTGTCAGCCTGTGGAGTAGACAAACCCGATAGCAGTCATGCTGTCGCTACCGTGAAACAGGAAATTAACACCAAAAGCACTTATGTCCAGCTAAGTCTAGACCTGGGTAACTATGGGTAAGTTTAATGGAACGGTTCTCCACATTAATCAATCCGTAAATTGAAAGGCAAGCGAACGTAAACTCCCTGGGGATCGTTCATGGACTTGACAACAGCCAATTCCGACTGTATTTTCTTAACCTCTGCCGTCAGCGGGTCGAGTTTGGTGGCTGGTTTAGAAACGCGAACACCTGAAATTCTTTCCAAAATTCGCTCTTCCAAACTGCGGCGTTTCGGATATTCTTCTAATTGCCAATCATCGCCTAGTTTAGCTTGCTTCGCCGCCTCTTTGACAGCATCTTCAAAACCGCCAATTTCATCGACCAAACCCAACTGTTTCGCGGCGGCACCAGACCAAACCCGGCCTTGAGCAATTTCTTGCACCTTGTTTTTAGGCAGTTTGCGAGAGTCGGCGACTTTAGTAATAAATCGATCGTAAATGCGATCGACTATCCTCTGAATATTAGCCAATTCTTGAGGATTTTTCGGGCGAGAAATCGTGTTAGTATCGGCATAGAGGCCGGTTTTCACAATGTCCCAACTCAGCCCGTTGTTAGCAGCCAACTTTTCCACGTTGAAGAGCATTCCAAAAACGCCGATCGAACCAGTAATCGTATTCGCTTCAGCAAAAATTTTGCTAGAACCCATCGAAATCCAATAGCCGCCGGAAGCTGCTAAATTGCCCATCGAAACGATAACTGGTTTCTTCTGGCTCGTGAGCAGGACTTCCCGTCCAATTACTTCAGATGCCGTTACGCTGCCTCCGGGACTGTTGACGCGCAAAACCACGGCTTTTACGTCGTTATCTTCTCGGATTTTCCGCAATTCTTGAGCAATGCGATCGCCTCCTACTTGATTCGCTCCTCCTTCGCCGTCTACAATTTCTCCCTCGGCGTAAAGCACAGCAATCTGCTTTTTATTGTCCCCGCGATTTGAGTTTTTATTCTCAGCAATTCTCGCGTAATTTTTCAAACTAATTTGTTTAAAAGATTTGTTTTCTCCATCGGTTCCTGTTAGTTTCTTAAGTTCTGTCGCAATTTCGTCAAAGTACACAACTCGATCAACTAACTTGCTTTTGAGAGCTTCGTCAGCCATCAAGGTTCCGCCATTATCTGCGATCGCTTGCAGTTGGGGAACAGTCACTTTGCGGTTGGGCCCGACAGTTTTTAGATATTCGCCCCAAAGATCTCCCAGTAACTTTTGAGTTTGCTGGCGATTTTCGGGACTCATTTTTGTGAGCAAAAACGGTTCAACGGCTGACTTATATTTGCCAACGCGAGTGACTTGCACTCCCACGCCGTATTTCTCCAAAGCACCAGTTAAAAACATGGATTGGCTACTAAAACCGTTGAGTTCCAAAGCGCCGAAAGGATTGACTGCAATGGTATTAGCAACGGAACCGAGGTAATAATCTCGCTCATTCCAGTCCATCTGGTAAGCAAAAATGGGTTTTTTGGCATCTCGGAAACCCTGCAATGCCGATCGAACTTCTTTGAGGTTGGCCCACCCGCTGCTCCCAGAATCCGAGCTACCTTCGAGATAAATACCAACTATTTTCGGATCTTTTTTAGCAGATGCGATCGCATCTAAAACACTACGCAGAGTCACGGTATCCGAACCCTCATCAGAAAGCACTTCTTCAATCGCCGCGCCGGTGTTGCGACTAGGTTTGCTGTCAGTGATATTCAGAGAAAGATCTAATACCAATACAGACTTATCTTTAACTTGCGGGCCCGAATCTTTAGACGACGAAGCCACAGCAATTAGCAGTACCATGCCCCCCAATCCTAGGCTACCGAGCAACACCAATCCTAGGAGGCTTCCCAGCAAACTTGCAAACGTATATTTTAGGAAATCTTTCATTAGATAATTAGATAATGGGTAATTGGGAATTGGGCCTTGGGCCTTGGGTATTGGTAATTGGTAATTGGTAATTGGTAATTGGTAATTGGTAGCAACTAACAACTAACAACTAACCACTAACAACTAACAACTAACCACTAACCACTGCCAACAGTCCACTGTCAACAGTCAACAGTTAACAGTCAACAGTCAACAGTTAACAGTCAACCTACTTCTATCTTAACCTTTCCAAAACCCCAGAATGTTGTAACTCATACAAGTTAGCGCAGCCAGTACAAAACATCACTGTGGCAATCTCTGCAATTAAAACCTCAACTAGGAGCTCTAAGGCTGATTCCGATTCCGCTGCTGCTTGCAAAAACGGCCTCGCCAGCCCCGCCAGATCCGCGCCAAGGGCGAGGGCCTTCGCTGCATCCAACCCATTCTGCAAGCCTCCAGAAGCAATCAGAGGAACATCCGGCGAGGCGGCGCGGGTACTGACAATACACTCGGCTGTGGGTATTCCCCAATCAGCAAAAGTAGCACCCAACCTGCGCTGCTTGCCATCGAGGGCACGCTCTCCTTCTATTTTCGCCCAAGAAGTGCCTCCAGCTCCGGCAACATCGATCGCAGCTACCCCTGCTGCGAGCAATTTTTTTGCCATCGCTCCTGAAATACCGTTGCCGACTTCTTTAGCAATTACTGGTACTGGTAATTTTTCGCACAATTTTGCAATTTGATCGAGCAGTCCCTTAAAGTTAGTATCACCTTCAGTTTGAACGCACTCTTGCAGAGGATTTAAGTGTAAAATCAGGGCATCTGCTTCCAGAATATCCACAATTTTTTGGCACTGTTCCAAACCATAATTATAGTTTAACTGAACTGCACCGATGTTAGCAAATAACAGAATATCAGGAGCGCGGCGGCGGACTGCAAAGGTATCGGCGAGTTGAGGGTTTTCGACGGCGATGCGCTGGGAACCGACACCCATTGCAATTTTGTATTTTTGAGCAACATCGGCGAGCAGGTAATTGATAGTCTGGGCTAATTCAGTGCCACCAGTCATGGAGGAAATTAGCAGCGGCGCAGCTAGTTTTTTGTCAAGAAAAGTTGAGGTTAAATCAACGTCGTTGCGATCGANNTTCTGGCAAACAGCAGTGAGCAAAACGATAGCGTTCAAGTCCGCTGGTAGTTTCGCGGAATTGTACATCTTCTTCGATGCAGAGCCGTAGGTGGTCTGCTTTGCGGGTTTCGATTGGGGAGGGGGGGGTTAGTGGCGAGTTCACAGTGGCAATTTGGGGAAAGAGTTTTGAGTTGGGAATATAGCAATTTTATCTCATTTTTGAGATATTTTTTTTAATGAACCGCAGAGAGCGCAGAGGGCGCAGAGGAGAATAAAAGAGAGATGTTCGCAAATGCTGCAAGGGTTGCTGTATTATCCAGGAATAGTCATTGGCACGCCATTATCTGAAGGTTTCAATTTTAGTAAAAAAGGAACTGCTTTTCGCACCCAGGCATTGATTGATGTGTAACTTGCCGCCTCTTTTCCGAAAGAAATTTCCAGCATATCCGTGTGAATTATGCCCGGATTTAGAGGAATCGCCGCCATACCTCCGGGCAATTCTTGAGCTAGGGCTCTCGTAAGTCCTTCTATGGCCCACTTAGAAGCGCAATAGGCAGCCACTTCCGGCGAAGTTGACCTGCCCCAACCAGAACTAAAATTGACAACAATACCGCTTTTTCTAGCAATCATAGCGGGGACAAAGTGGCGAATTACATTAGCCGTCCCCTTAATATTAACATCAATTACTTGCGAAAAATCTTCGCTGCTGACCTCCCAAAGTGGTGCTAAATTATTGACGACAGCAGCATTGTTAATTAGCAAGTCTGGAGGCGAGTAATTTGCCAGCAATTCTTGCGCCCAAGCTTTGACTTGAGCGTCACTTGCTACATCCAAACAAGTAAAATTGTGGGGAAAACTATATTTTTGTCTGAGTTTGTCCACAGCTTCGAGAGAACGGGCGCACCCCAAAACTGTATGTCCCAATTCAATAAATTTTTCGGTCATAGCAAGACCGAGACCCCGACTTACACCGGTAATTACAATTAATTTTGTCATGATGTTGAAATTTGGGAATTAATAGTCCTGGACGCACAGACGCTGTTTGTAGGG
>DMYK01000394.1:0-143 GCA_003483675.1 Microcoleaceae cyanobacterium UBA11344 | reverse complement strand
GTGCGCAGTGCGCACCTTACGACTAAAGATAGTGTAAAAATCGACTGCTTGCGTAAGTCCTGATTAAGTAATAGAATACAGATTGATCAGGAAATTGACAAATCGATCGCGAGAGGAAGCATGAAAGTAAAAGCAGCAGTTGC